>JACRPD010000001.1 GCA_016214105.1 Candidatus Magasanikiibacteriota bacterium | reverse complement strand
TGGAGTTTAAAAATTTGCGGGTGAGGTATTTGGAAAAAATACCTATTGAATCAATGGTGTTTGAAAATCATGATCCAATTACACCAGCTACACCAACTACAGGTTCTGCCAAGGGGCTTGCAACTACGGCTTATGATGCGACCTTTCAAGCCTTTGCCAATTGCGCGGGCATAGATTGGAGAATTTACAAAGCTTTCGCCTATAAAGAATCTGGTTTAAATCCTGAGGCCAAAGGAGGCAAAACAGGTAAATTTATCGGCCTTTTCCAGGTTTTTCAACCTTACTGCAAAGATGCACTCAAGAAAATCAAATGGGATATTTATTGCGATTCACCCGGCCTTACAAACCCTTGGGTTAACAATGCCTATGCCGCGTTGCTCGCAGACAAAAATGTAGCAAAAATAGAAGGAACTTGCTCCAGTACTTCAGCTCCGGATAAATTTTTCATGCTCTATATTGGCCACAATTGCGGTCCAGGGGCTTTGAGTTCTCTTTTAAAAATCGGATGTGATATAAATAAATGGATGGCTTCACCACCCGGTAATTGCAGTCTAGGAAAAATGAATTTTGCTAAAAGTGTGACCGGTGTCATACAACAGCTCGGCGCTTCTAGCTTCAAAACAGCTCCGGAAAACTCTGATCTGACTAAATGCCCATTTAAAAGCGGCCTACCAAATATTAATTCCACAAACGCAACTGACTCAACCACAGACACAAGTAAACCAACCGCGGGAGGAACCGATTGGACGGCGTCATGCCCTTCTTCACCACACAAAATTTTGGCTGTTGGTGATTCAATAACCGCTGATGCTAATTCATATATTGACCAATTACAAAAAGGGTGCGGGGGAAAAATCAGTTTTGAAAAAATCGCCAAATCCGGCGAACAAACTTTATGGATGTATGATCAAATTAAGGACAAACAAAACCTCCAAAGCGAAGGATTTACTGATTTGTTTATTCTCGGAGGAGTAAACGACATCGCTAGTGGAGTAAACGAAAACGCAATTAAAAAAAGACTAACCAATATCTACAATTTTGGCAAAAACCAACAATTAAAAGTCACTGCCATAACCATCATACCGTGGAAAACATATCCTACCTGGACACCTCCTGATCAAGCTATTACTGAAAATGTTAATTCTTGGATCAAAAGCCAGCAGGGTAATCTGATAGACGAAATAATAGATTACTATTCATTGGCAGTTGATACAAATGATCCCGGCGCCGCAAAAAGTGGCTGGACAAAAGACGGACTTCACCCTTCAAAAACTGGCCACAAAGCTCTAGCCGAAGCTGCGGCCGCTTCCCTTTAAGTGTGTCAAAAGAAAACACAATCTTCCTCTGCTCCAACTGCGGCGCGCAATACCAAAAGTGGACGTGGAGTTGCCAACAAATATCCATCCGCCTCATTGGCGGATGGATTTTTGTTACGCCGCCTCGCTTTAAAAAATAAACTCCAATAAATTCTCCCGATTTATCACTTCCACCTCACTGACGCCATATACCCGCATAAAATCCTCCGGCGGGCGATACTTGCCGCTGCCCCATTTAAATTCAAAAGCGCTTATTTTGCCATCCCGTTCTTCCAAATAATCCACCTCTTTGCCGGCGTGATTGCGCCAAAAATAAATATTGCAATAAATGCCTTTCTGTTGGTTGGATTTTATCCGCTCCAGCACGCAAAAGTTTTCCCACAAAGCGCCCACATCATCGCGCACGGCAAGTGAAGAAAATCTTTCTATCAAAGCGTTGCGCACGCCTAAATCGTAAAATAACACCTTGATCTTTTTGCCAATCTCGTTGCGCAGATTGCGGCTAAAGGGACGAAGGCGGAAAATCACAAAACTTTTCTCCAACAAATCCAAGTAACGCTCCACGGTTTTGACGTTGCATTTTAATTTCACGGACAATTCATTGACAGAAACTTCCGCGCCGACTTGCAGAGCCAATAATTTTAATAAGTCCAGCAATAAATCTGAACGGCGCAAATTTTCAAACATCAGCACGTCTTTATATAAATAATTTCCGGCTAAATTCCGCAAAAATAATTCGCGACCTGCCATATCAGCCGTCACTACCCCGGGGAAGAATCCGTAGGACAAAAAAGTTTCCAATTGGGCAAACTGGATGAACCTGTCGCTATCACCTGAATTTGCGGAAAAGTATCGTGCAGCAATTTTAAGGACATACCGACTTCGCGTACCTGCTGAGCTTCGTCAAAAACCGCTAATTTTTTAACTCCAATATAATCCTTTATTAAATAGGGATTTTTGCTTTCTAATATTTGTCTTACCTCAGGAAGATCGCAGTTATAATATCCCGCGGAAGAACCATGTTTTTCTAACAGGGCTTTTACCAAGGTAGTTTTTCCTACTTGCCTCGCTCCATAAATAATTAAAATTTTACCCTTAAACAAGAACTTCTCAACCTGGCTCTCAAGAGCGCGTTTTATATACATAAAATTTTAGCTTATTTTAGCTTAAAAATACAGTATTATTTAAAATTTATACTTTATCTACAATTTTTTTTATTAATTTCTATACTTTAGTAAAGAAATTATACCAAAAATCTATGTATTTGTCAATACAGTTATCCACAACCAAAAACGCCAATAATTAATGTCTTGTGAGGTTTTGGACATATAATTTCAGCTATGCTAAAATTATATGGTTATGACTGACAAAAATACCACAATCTTCCTCTGCTCCAACTGCGGCGCGCAATACCAGAAGTGGACGGGCAGATGTTTAGAGTGCGGAAAATGGGGAACTGTTGAACAAAACACAGAACACAATAAACAAAACACAAACGAGACGACGAGTCATGCGGCGGTGAAGACGGTGAGATTGTCAGAAATTAAAGGAGAAAATGTAAAAAGACAGCAGACGAATTTGGCTGAATTTGACAGGGTCCTCGGTGGAGGAATTGTGCCGGGCAGTTTAATTTTGCTCGGCGGAGAACCGGGAATTGGCAAATCAACGCTGGCGATTCAACTGGCCGCAATAATACCAAACACATTATATATTTCCGGCGAAGAATCCGTTGAACAAATAAAATTGCGCGCGGATCGAATAATCGCCGTACAGACGCATTGTAATGCGTCTCTGCAATTGGCTAATGAAACATCGGTGGAAAAAATCTGCGCCACAATCGCCGTACAGGCGCATTGCAATGCGTCTCAACAAACAAAATCGCCGCTGGCAATTATTGATTCAATCCAAACAATTCATTCCGAAGATGCCAGCCCTTCGACAGGCTCAGGGCAAGCAGGCAGCATCAACCAAATTAAAGCCTGCGCGGTAAAACTTCTGGAAACCGCGAAATCAACCAATACCGCGATAATCATCGTCGGCCACGTGACCAAAGACGGCGAGGTCGCCGGACCAAAAACTTTGGAGCACTTAGTTGATGTTGTCCTCTATCTTGAGGGCGAGCGTTATTTGAATCGTCTGCATGTTTTAACCGCGGTCTTGCAAAAACGCGCCGGCTTGAATCTGGCGCAATATGACATTCATTTAAATGTTGTCGGCGGCATCACCGCGGACGAACCGGCGGCTGACCTGGCTGTCTGCCTCGCTATCGCCAGCGCTTACAAAGACAAAAAACTCGGCGCTGATTTAGCGGTATTCGGCGAAGTCGGACTCGGCGGCGAGGTGCGCGGCGTTACGCAAGTTGAAAAAAGAATTAGAGAATGCGAAAAGTTGGGGATGAAGAGAGTGATTACGCATTTAAACACTGGGGTACCTAAACACTTAAACACAAAAACAATTGACGTAAAGAATATTCAAGAGCTGATTAAACAAACCTAGTGGTTTTGCAACCCCTCCCCCTCTCCTACAAGGAGAGGGGTTTGTTGATTTAGAATAAAACCCGTAATCATCACAGAAAAAATTCTGAAATAATTGTGGGGTGGCAACGCAGTATTTTTTCCTCCTTTCTTCACCACCACACATCACCGACCTCCTACGAAGTCGTGCCCGAGACCCTCGCAACCTGCGATGAACCCTTGGTCTGAACTGGTAGCCCAAATCCGTTCTGTCCAGCGAGAATCTTCTCCTGCGAGTATGGCGCATACACCACACCCACGCCACCCAGGTGGCCCTTCGCACAGAACTTACCGTTTGGCTGCACAGCAGCCCCACACTTGGCGCACCTCCTCGACCTCTTTTTACTCATTTCCCCCTCCTTTAGTGTGATCTTAGGACCGAAGCAAGGGACAGCCTTATCCCTTCCACTCGATCCTAAGTCTGATGATGTTTGATATATACTGCGTTGCCTGCTAATTTCTAAAGAACGGTCTATTAACGAAAAACCCCGCGTATTTCGCGGGGTGTTATTCTTGGTATTGATCGCGCTTATGCACGAACTTTCCTTGAACACTTTGCCCCGCCGAATACAACGTAAAACAAACTAATCCAGTCAATACGCTTTACGGTTGTCGGACAAATTGTTCCTTGTAAATTTTCCATACTGTTTTTAGTATACCAAAAAATCATTTTCTTGCAAGTTCACTTATCCACACCCTAACAATTTAATAATTTGACAGTCCGTTCATTCTAATATCCCATCTAAATTCACATCGTATAAAATCTCCTCTTGCACTAAGCGATAGCTAATTAACTCCTCCGGCGTGAACCAGTGTTTGATTTCCATTTCCGCTTCAGAAACCGAACCGGAAGCGTGAATCAAGTTACGAATGGCGCGGCCATCAGCATCGCTCATTTCATAAGAATCTAGAACATAATCGCCACGGATAGAACCAACATCTGATGTAAGCGGTTCAGTCCCGCCGACTAATTTACGTACGATTTTAATCACGTGCGCGCCTTCCCAAACCATCGCCACCACTGGTCCGGAAGTCATATATTTTTTCAAACCAGCCAGTATTTTCGCGGTAATTTCAAACGGATCTTCCGAAGGCGGCGTCATTCCTTTATCTTTGTAACCCTTAATGGTTTTTTCACCGGTAACACGTCGCCAGTTGGGATCCAAAGTGTAATGTTGTTCTATCTTCTCAACTGTTGGCACCAACATTTTCATTGCTATCAGCTTTAAACCCATATTTTCAAATCGTTTAATCACCTCGCCAATAAGCGAACGTTGAATGCCGTCCGGCTTTATCATGACTAAACTCCTCTCTTTTTTTCCTGCGTATGGCATAAAATTAAATAATAAATTTCTAAACTTGTACGGAATTATAACAAACTAGACAAAAAAGTCAAGTTATTACTTGCCAAATGCCTAAAATAATGTAAAATATGATTATATGCTGGAACAAGAGGAAATCATCGGCAAAAATCCAACCATCGCGTCCTTGCTGAAAAAAGTTAAAACTTACGATGCCAAAGCTGATACGGATCTTATTCGGCTGGCTTATGATTTCGCGGAAAAGGCGCATAGCGGACAAACCAGAAAATCCGGCGAACCATACATTGTTCATCCTCTGGCCACCGCTCACATTTTGGCCAACATGAGAATTGACCCGGTGATTGTTATCGCCGCGCTCCTGCACGATGTGCCGGAAGATACCAAAGTAACGTTGGAAGAACTGGAAAAAAACTTTGGCAGCGAAGTATCTTCGCTGGTCAGGGGCATTACTAAATTGGGGAAATTAAAATACCGCGGCGTTGAACGCTACATTGAAAACCTACGCAAAATGTTTATTTCCATGGCTGAAGACGTGCGGGTGATGATAATTAAATTCGCCGACAGAATTCATAACTTAACCACGCTGGACGCTCTGCCTGCGCCAAAACAATACCGCATCGCCTTAGAAAGTTTGGAAATCTACGCGCCGATCGCTGGACGCTTGGGCATGGATGAAATCAAAGGCTGGCTGGAAGATTTATCTTTCAAATACGTTTACCCGAAAGAATACGCGCATATCAAACAAATCCGCGATGAACGGATGCGCGGAAAAGAAAAATTCTTGCAAGACGCCCAAGACCGCGCCTGGGATGAATTAAAAACCGCTGGCATTAAAACTGTTGATTTATACGGACGCAACAAACGTCTTTACAGTTTATATCAAAAATTACAACGTAAAGGCAATGAGATCGCGAAAGTCTATGACATCGTCGCCTTGCGAATTATCGTCCCCACTCTGGCTGATTGCTATGCCGCGCTTGGCATCCTGCACAAAATTTGGCGGCCAATGCCCGGACGAATTAAAGACTATATTGCCCAGCCAAAACCAAACGGCTACCAATCGCTCCATACGACGGTCTTTACCGATAGCGGTGAAATGGTGGAATTCCAAATCCGCACTTTAGAAATGCATGAAGAAGCGGAATTCGGCGTGGCCGCGCATTGGCATTACGATGAACACGGACACAAAAGGCCGGCAAAAGAAATCAGCTGGGTGAAAGAATTGGCGGAAATTCAAAAAGACGTGCTTAATCGTCTGTCTGATTTGGATGAAATAAAAGTTGATTTTTTGAAATCCCGCATCTTCGTTTTCACTCCCAAAGGCGACGTGATTGATCTGCCGGAAGGCGCCACGCCGATTGATTTCGCCTATCATATCCACACTGCTATTGGCAACAAATGCAATGGCTCTATAGTTAATGAACAAATGACGAGTTTAGATACCACTTTAAAAAATGGCGACGTGGTGGAAATTATTATTGAAAAAAATCGCAAAGGCCCGAATCGCGACTGGCTTAAATTCACCAAAACCCATACCGCCAGAATGAATATAAAAAACGCCCTTCGCTTGCAGGAAAAGAGCGTTATCACCGGATGGATCAGGCAGGTGGTGGGGAAGAAATAGTCCACTAATACGACGACCACCAATTACACTAATAAATAAAGATGGTAAACAGAAATTACCATCTTTTGTTTTCCTAATTGGCTTTATTGTATTGGTGTCGATTAGTGGTCGTGTATTAGTGGGCTCTACGCCAACTCCTCTAAAATCCTCTTTAATTCGTTGGCTGAATAATAATCTATTATTATTCTCCCCTTCTCCCCGGTCTTGGTAATCTGCACTCTGGTCCCGAGCCGTTCTTCCAGCATTTTTTCCTGCGCCAAAACATTCGGGTCGCGGCGCACCGATCCTTTGCGTGATTTCTGGCCATAATCCGCCACGGTCTTTTCAACATCGCGCACAGTCATCTGCTGGCCGATCATGCCATTAAATACTCTCAATAATTCTTTCTCGTCTTTTAAACTTAACAATGCTCGGGCTTTACCGGTGCTAATCTGAGCATCAATCAACGCTTTCTTCACTACTTCCGGCAGAGACAACAATCTTAACATGTTAGTAACTGTTGATCGGTCTTTACCAACTTGCTCCGCTACTTCCTGTTGGGTTAGATTAAACGCATCAATCAAACGTTGGTAAGCGAACGCCTCTTCAATCGGATTTAAATCTTGGCGTTGAATATTTTCAATCAAAGCCAATTCAAGTTTTTCTTGCTGGGTGGCGGAACGGACTATCGCCGGAATCGTTGCCAAACCAGCGACCTGCGACGCGCGCAATCTTCTTTCGCCGCTGATCAACTCATAACCGCCGTCAGCCTTTTCCGTCACGGTAATCGGCTGTAATATTCCATGTTTCTTAATGGAAACCACCAAATCTTCCAGCTCCTGATGGGAAAAATTGCGCCGCGGCTGTTCCGGATTAGGCGCGATTTCCGACAGCGGAATATGCCAAATCCGGCCGCCGGTTTCCTGCCCGTTTTCCTTGTGGATAATTTTTCGCGGTCTTATCTGCGGAATCAACGAACTCAATCCTTTGCCTAGTGGCATATTTTTGTTATATTTTATTATATTTTGTTCTGATCAACTCGCTGGTGTTTCTCCAACACTTCCCTCGCCAATCTCTCGTACGCTCGTCCGCCTTTGCCGGATGGATCATAATGCGCGATTGACTTGCCAAAACTCGGCGCCTCGGCCAAACGCACAGTACGCGGGATAACGGTGCGAAAAATCGTGTCAGGAAAATATTTGTAAAGCTCATTCATAACATCTTCGGATAATCTGGTGCGCTGGTCAAACATGGTCAGCACCGCGCCCAAAACTTTTAATTCCGGCTTAATATGAGTTTGGACTAAATTGATTGTTTCCAAAAGCTGGCCCAATCCTTCCAACGCGTAATATTCGGCCTGCACCGGAATTAACAATTCATCCGCCGCCACCAAACTATTGACTGTTAAAAGTCCAAGCGATGGCGGGCAATCAACAATAATATAATCATAAGCATGATTCGCTTCTGCCAATAAATCCGCCAGCTGATGCTCCCGACGCTCAACATCAATCAATTCAATATTCGCGCCGGCCAAATTCGGCGTGCTGGGAGCCAAACGCAACCCTTCGTGAGCCGTATTCCTCACAATATCATGCAAACGCTTTTGTTTTGCCAGCGCTTCGTAAATTCCCTGTTCAACTTTATCTTTACCAAAGCCCAAACCGCTGGAAGCGTTGCCTTGCGGATCCATATCAACCAATAAAACAAAACGACCCAGCTCTGATAAATAAGCCGCCAGATTCATTGCGGTCGTGGTCTTCCCCACCCCGCCTTTTTGATTAACAATAGAAATAATTTTCGCCATGTTCACATTATACACCAAATTGACAAAAAAAAGAATATCCTATATGATATCTCCAGTAAAAAAGCCGTCGTGGCGGAATTGGTAGACGCACGGGACTCAAAATCCCGCGATCGCAAGGTCATGAGAGTTCGATTCTCTCCGACGGCACTAGTTTGTAACTTTAGCGGAGGACACCGGCCATTTGTAATTCGCAAACGCCCATTCGGCGATTTTTTTTGCTTCATTAAATCTGGCTTCGTGGCTTTCCGCGCCCAAAATAACGACATCAACCACCTGTCCGGCGCCATCCCGCGGCGATATAACCGGTTTTCCCGCCGTAGAACTCTTTAAACTGATGCGGAATCCAGCCCAAAAGCAACCAATCGGTATTCCACATGCGGTGATCTTTTTTTCTTTCTTTTGAATATAAATTATACTCGGTCGTTAAAAGCGCTTTGGTAATTTTTTCTTTTTCCATTATTTCATTCAATAAAATCGCCGTATCTGACGCGCTCGCCAAATTCCCGGCATCCAATCCGGTTGGGTCAACAAACACTGAATCAGCCATGCCTAGTTCACGCGCTTTTTGATTCATGCGCTCCACAAACGCGGTTTCCGTCCAACCCAACGCGTTCACTAAAGATAAAATCGCTTTGTTTGAAGATCCGATTAAACCTGCTTGCCACAGTTCATCAAGAGTATAAACATCGCCGGCATACATATGCGCGTCCAATGCGTCTTCGCCGATCACTGCGGTTGACGTTGTCCAGCTAGGATTGTTTTCCAAAATAATCAGCGCGCTCATCAGTTTTGTAATGCTGGCTAACGGCCATTTGTCATATTCATTTTTACGATACAATAGCGCGCCGGTCCCGCGATCTTTTACCATTACACTGTGAGCGGTAAAACTTTCCGGCGGCAAAGTCTCTCCAATCAATTCCGGCAATTGGGGTTTAACAATCGGTGGCGGCACCTCAACATCTCCGCCGATTTTAAATTTTTGCATTACTTTATTTGGCGTTAATGATTCTATTTTTTCCAAAACCATCCGGTTATCAACGCCCGACTGCCTTAACAGTCCTCCGGCGCCCGCCAAAACCAAAACTACCACGGCCACAACAGCGCGCCAGCGCTCGCCCTGAGCTTGTCGAAGGGGATCATTATTATTTTCTAAAAAATTCAATGCCATAAATCAACTTTGCTGTTCAGCGGTATTAAGCGTGTTTTCCAAATACTCGTGCTTGCGCAAAGAATCATAATCCGGCAATTCAGACGCGGAACTAATGCCTAAATGCCGTACCGCTTCCATTGATAAACTGTAAACCGGCAAGATTTTTTTTTCATCCTCATGTTCATCAATCAAACCCCGCATCAATAAATTGCGTAGAATAATCGCGCAATTGACCCCGCGAATCTGTTCCAATTCCGGCCGAGTGATTGGCCCGCGGTAAGCGATTACGGTTAAGGTTTCAAGTTGCGGCCGGGTCAACTCCCCCGCCGCCTCGTCTTTAATAAATAAATCAACCGCCGCGCTGTTGTCCGGGTTAGTGGCCATTTGATAATCCTCGCCTTCATGCAAAATACGCAAACCGGATGCCGTTTGATTATATTTTGCTTTCAAATCCTCCAACGCCAATTCCACGTCAGCGGTTTTCTGCCCCAATGCCTTGGCAATCTGCCGAGCGGACAATGGCTTGGAAGCGACAAAGATGATTGATTCAATCTGGGATATTAATTCCATAAAAACTTGTATTATTGAAAATTCAAATTTTTAATTTCCTGTTATTTACCCACTATTATATCTCCAAAATTGTCCCCCTGCTTTAACAAAACCCCCTCTTGTTTAACTAATTCCAACAAAGCCAAAAAACTCACAATCAGCTCCGTCCGGCTTTTACTGCCTTTAAGAATGCCGAACAAGCTTGCCTGCTTCGCCCTTGCCAATATTTTTTTAATCTCTTCAATTTTTTCTTTAACGGAAACAGTCTTGTCAATCTGCGTCTGGGGCAATGGCGGCAACGGCTTTAATCTCCTAATCAATTTCTCCAAACTTGATCGCAGATCTTCCGCGGAAAAATTTTTCGGCGGGATAAATTCAGTTGGACGGCGCGGCGGTTCCACTCTGAATACCGAACGTTGATTGCTGTTCCAGCGCTGATTAAATTTCTTGCTTGCCTCAATAAACACCTGATAAAGCCGCAACTGATCAGCCAAAGACGGCCCATCTTCTTCCTCATTACCCAATTGCGGCAGTAATTCCCGAGATTTAATAAATAACAGTCTGGTCGCTACCACTAAAAAATCAGCCAAGTCTTCCGGCCGCTTATCCACTATTTTGGAAAGATGATCCAAAAACTGTTCCGTAACTTCCGACAGCGCCAGCTCGCTGATGCTCATTTGCTTTTCTTCTACCAAGTTAAGCAATACATCAAGCGGACCGGAGAACTTGTCTAGTTTGAAATGCATAAAACACAATACATGCGAAATGCGAAAGATTGCGAAAATGCGAACACACCGATTTTTTTCGCAATTTCGCAATCTTTCGCATTTCGCATGTATAACAATCAACGCAACGACAACCTCGCCTGCTTTTCTTCTAACAACCGCCGGCCTATTTTCTGCCCCTTCTTTGTCAACCGCGCATGCGTGACAAACCACTTGTGCGGCGTGCGCTTGCCATAACCAATCAACAGTTCTCGGTCTATCATGCTCATTAAACTTTTTGTTATTATTTCTTCCTGATATTTTTTTCTGGTCTTTTTGGTTCTATAAAAATCCCGGAATATCCCTCGTTCGGTTTTTTCTCCCCTCTCCAAGACTTTAAGTAATATAAACTGCTGGAGAGAACTTAACATATCTTTTGTGTTCCATGTTACGTGCTATGTGATCCATGCTGTTTATACTCCGGCGGCGAAATCTGCAAATCAATCCGGTTCAAATCGCGCGGAAACAATGTGGCGTATTTTATATTATCAATCTCCAATAGTTTGGCAGTCATGCGCTCCAAACCGATTGCCAGCCCCCCTTCCGGCGGCATGCCGTATTTAAACGCTTCTAAATAAAACTCAAATTTTTCCGGCTTTAAGCCCCACTTTTTGATATTGGCAACCAGTTGTTCGTAATCGTTGATACGT
>JACRPD010000083.1 GCA_016214105.1 Candidatus Magasanikiibacteriota bacterium | reverse complement strand
TTTTACACCCACAAACGAATTAGATCAGCTTACCGCAGTTTAATAATCAACTTGCCCTACCTGTATACTTTCCAAAGATATCCTGAATTGAATATACCAAACACAACTAATTCGTTGGATGGATTTTTTAACAGATTGAAGCGCCTGCTCAACGTCCATCACGGATTAAACCCAAAAAGAAGATACCAAATGATTGTAAAAATTATGACCGGCCGGACTTAAATCCAGCCCCACCAAAGTGTCTATTAAACCTAAAAAAGTGAGTTTTAAAAAGTACGTGTTGCCCAGCTTTCTTTTTGACAGAAGACCGAAGTTTCGCAAGTGATTAAAGTGATGAGGTGATGATGTGGTGTGGTGAAAAGTGTGGTATAATTAGACTATCTTAAATAATAAAATTTATGGACACCACATCTCTCCCAGAAATTTTACGCTACGGCGGTTCGGTTTTGTTAATGGTCGGCGTGACGATGTATTTTTTTTATAAACGCCGCAGCGGCGAGACAACGTCTTTCACTACCAAAAATGTCGGCGGCGGGGTTGGTTGTTTAGGCGGTTTCGCGGTTGACTTGACGGTTTTGGCTCGGGAAGGAAAAATTGATCCGGTGGTCGGACGGGCGGAAGAAATTATGCGCGTCACACAGGTTTTAACGCGCCGGACTAAAAATAACGTGATTTTAGCCGGTCCGCCGGGAGTGGGTAAAACCGCGATTGTTGAGGGCTTGGCAATGGGAATCGTCACCGGCGATGTGCCGCAGGTTTTGCGAAACAAAAGAATCTTATCTTTGCGCGTTTCCGAACTGTTAGCCGGCACAAAATATCGCGGAGAATTTGAACAGCGGGTAAAAAAGATTGTTGATGAAATTAGAATTTCCAACCGCACGATAATTTTATTTATTGATGAAATTCATACTGTCATGCAGACCAGAGGCGCGGAAGGCGCGGTGAATTTTTCCGATATTTTAAAACCCGCTCTCGCTCGCGGAGATCTTCAACTCATCGGAGCAACGACAGAGAAAGAATACAACGAATTTATCGCGCCGGATGAAAGCGTTGCCCGCAGATTCCAAATGGTTTTGGTTGACGAGCCGACGGTCGCCGAGACGATTCAGATTTTGCATGGCATAAAAAAGAATTATGAGACATTCCATCAAGTCAAATTCACTGACGAGGCGATTGAGGCCGCGGCTCGTTTATCGCACGAATACATCAAAGGCCGGCGCTTGCCTGACAAAGCGATTGATGTGATGGACGAAGCGGCGGCGATGGTAAATGTTAAAGAAGGCTTGCCGGTTGATCACGCGGTCGCCTTGCTCCACGGCGCGGCTGGTAAAGCCAGCGGCAATAAAAGCGATTTAGACGAAGAAATGGCGCGTTTGCAAAAAGAACTGGTCGCCTTACATTCACAAGAAGAAAAAACCAAAGACGAAAAAGCGCTGGTTTCAGTCAGAAAAAAAATTGTTGATAAAGTTAAAGAGATTGAAGAGTATTCAGCGGCGAAAAGAGGCGATCAGGGGTGGATTGAAGTAGGTGTTGAACACATCAAGGAAGTCGTGGCGGATTGGGTGGGGATGAAAAAAAATGAGATACACTGAAGATTAACATACCAACATACTAATTTACTTATTATACAAATGGTATACTAATACCCTTTGATAAGAAATATTCGTATAGCATTGGTATCATTAGTACCATTTGTATATTAGTATCTTGAATTTTTATAGAAATATTAGTGTGAAAAATAGGCAACAATGTTTAGTTGCCTTGATTTTTATTCTCTACTTATTATTTCATCTCTATCCGATTTGGCGGTTTGGCTACATTGGTTTTGGCTATGACACGGGAATTTATCGGCATTATATTACCGGCTACTTTGAACGGCTTGGCGACGCGGCGATTACGCCGTTTGGGTTTGCGAATTTTTCCAACCCGCTGATGTTGCTGGGCGACAGCGTGGATACGATAATGTTTGTTTGGTATTTTTTTATAGCAATTGGAGTGTTTTGGGCGTTTTATTTGGTGGCGAGGGAATTTTTTAATAAGCAAGTCGCGATGATCGCGATTTTTCTTTTTAGTGTTTCCGCCACCCAATTCGCGTTTTATTGGTGGTATTATTATTGCAATTATTTGGCGCTGTTTCTTTTGCTGATCACTCTACTGTTAGTAAAGAAAAATTCATGGCTGGCGATTTTTACTTTAATTGGGATTGGCATAATACACCCGTTAACTTTGGCGCCGCTGGGGTTGGCAATGTTGATTTACACGATGATTGACCGCGATAACAGGAGATTTGTTTTGTTGTCGGGAATTATAGCCGCGATGATATTGTTTTTGATTAACTGGCCGGAGTTTTCTTTATATTTAAAACAATTGAAAGGAAATTTTGGTTTGGCAAAAAATTTTTCTGCC
Source organism: Candidatus Magasanikiibacteriota bacterium (assembly GCA_016214105.1). Classification (GTDB taxonomy): domain Bacteria; phylum Patescibacteriota; class Patescibacteriia; order Magasanikbacterales; family UBA922; genus 2-12-FULL-43-12. The sequence continues at coordinate 9,032 of JACRPD010000083.1, read as the reverse complement.
GCCGGTCGGCCGGAGTTTAGCGGCAGTTTTATCACGCCGATAATTTTTTTGTCAGCGATTTTAGCGTATTTGCCTTACGGTATTTTGGGATTATGGCAAAATTTTCGTCGACAGATTTTGTTGGTCAGCTTTTTTGGCGCGAATTTATTTTTAGTCATAATCGGTTTCGCTTTTTACCGCAGGTTTTTAGTATTTTTGGATTTAATGCTGATTCTTTTCGCGGCTGGTTATTTTTCCGGCGTTGTCCAATCGGTTTGGACGCAAAAGGCAGCCAACCCTTCGGCTGGCGCTCAGGGTAAACAAGTTGTGGTGATTTTTGTTGTTGTTTTATTGGCGATTCAGGTTTGGCTGGTCGCAATTCGCCAGCCGTTGATTAGTGACAGTGAGTTTACTGCCATTCGCGGTGTTGATAGTTTGGCTGGAGAATATGTGTTGGCGATTGATTCCACTTACGCGCCGTGGCTGTATGGTTTTACCAATAAAAAAATCATCGCGCCCGGAATGTTGGACTATGATCTGTGGGATCGTGGAGATTGGGAACGATTTTGGTTTACCGACGATAATCAAGAGCGGGTTAATTTATTGGAAGAATATGGCGGCCAGCCGATTTATATTTTTGTGGGAGAGAGGTATCGGGATTTGAGAGATGAGGTGTTGCAAGATTCGCATTTTACAAAAGTGAACGAGCGGGCGGTTGGGTACCGAAATTTTTGGTGTCGTTTATATTAAAATTTACTTTAAAAGTCCTCTCTCCTCGTAGGAGAGAGACAGAGTGAGGTCTCAGCGAGTGTAGAAATAATTAATCTGTAAAAATACAGAGGTTATAGTTTTACACTCATCGAGACCCCTTCCTCGCCTCCCCGTTCGGCTGAGCGCTCACGACGAAGCCCTACGAGGGGGGGGGAATTCATTAGGATGTTTTTATGTCTTTTATCTCCATCTTAATCTTAGGTCTATTACTTTTCTTCCTTTTTGAACACAAAAGACGGCGAAGTTGGGATGGACTGGAGATTGCAATAGTGTCGTTGGGCGCAGGCATGAGTTTGTTAACACTGGCATGGCTGTTGATAACTCGGTTTGTGGTTTGAAAAAAGTCATTTTTTGTGCTAACATATATAGCGACAATTAAAATTAGATTTTAATTTTATGGATTTCGCAGACTTTTACGCATCAATGAGTTTTGGCGCAAAAGTGGGTTTATTGGGCTTGTTAATCTTCACGGCTTTGTTTGGGTTGTGGGTTAGAGCGGTAGTTTCTATTGTTCGTAATAAACAAATAGTGGCGGTTTCGCAAAAAATCGGCTGGATTGTTTTGAATTTATTTACTTTATCAGTTGGCTCAATAATTTATTTTTTCAGATTTAGATTTTTAAAACGCGCGTGGGCAACCTCGGGGCTGATGGCGGCTTTTGTGATTTTGATTGTATTTTATGCGGCAGTGACATCAATAGTGATGCCAGCGGTGAACGATATCACAGTTGGCAGCGGTCCGCCGATTATTCCCGGGCAAGATACTGGTCTAACCGCAGATAATGAGGTCGTGGAAACAATTGATGCTTCATACGTAAATTACGTAAAATTTGCTAATCCAAAATATCATTTTCAACTTGATTATCCGGAAGACACAGTGGTTGGTTTATCTGAATATTCGGCCACGAAAGAAAGAGCGGCTAGGTTTCCTTTGGTTGTCGGCGGTGTGGCGCTTGATCAGATTGGCGGGAGTCTTACTGTCGCCGAAAAAGATATTTCTGATTCAGGAGTCAGCCCGAGTCAATATATGAAAGAGGTAGAAGACAGCGCGACACAATACTTGTCGGAAGGAGAAAAAATACTAGAACTTAAAGATATTGAAATCAGCGGAGTGCCGGCAAAGGTGATTGTTGAGAGAGTGGAAATGCCCACGCGGTTTATTAAAGTTTACGATGTGTTTGCGGTAAAAGATGGTATGTTTTTTGGCTTCACGTTCTCTGCTGATGAGGCTGACTACGATCGTTTTATTGATGTTGTAAAATATATGGCTGATTCTTTGCGTATAGAATAATATTTTTTAATATCTATTAATAATTTAAAATCTATGCCTCCAAGAGCAAAAAAAGTGGCAAAGTCCGCAGTTGTGCCAGACACAATGCCTTTAGCGGTTACTCCAACTGTCGCGGTTACCGCAACGGAAGTGAAGACAAAAGTAGTATCTAAAACCGCCATGGCGATAGCCGTCGCCTTTTTGGGCTTTGCCGCGATCGCGGCCGGTTTGGTGGCTTTGCCGCAATCAGATCCGATGTATGGCTATAACAACAATACCTGCTGGGATAGTGATTACACGGTAAAAAACAACGCCGGCATGCCGTTGTTTAGATACAGTTTTGTTAATTTTGGAACAAAAGGGACGGCTTACGGCATAAAAACCAATTCAAATGAATATGTGGCTGGAACTGATGAATGTCTGCCGACCGGCCGGCTTATGGAGTTTTTCTGCGACATTAAAACAAATAGAGTAACCTGGAACGGCTACGCGTGTCTATCAGGAACAAGCTGTGTGGATGGGGCATGCGTGTCTGCTGGTAAACCGGACATTACCATATTGGACATTTCAATGAGTCCAAATGCTAATGATCCAACTAAAAAGGATGTTAGTGTCACTTTGAAAAATGTCGGCAATGCTGTGTCACCGCCAGTCGTTGTCAATATTTATCAAAAAAATAATGATGACAGCAATCAGGTTTTGGTATGGGCAGAGCTTTCAGCAATGGATCCAGGTATTACTACTGTTTATGCTAATTATGGGCTTTCTTTGCCAGCTGCGATTACATTAGCAGCGGTAGCTGATCCGAGTAATCTGATTATTGAATCAAACGAAACAAACAATTATTTTGAAAAATCTTTTACTGAAATAGGAAAGATGAATTTTCAGGTGAAACAAACACTGTCCAAATTGACAAATGGCAGTCAGGATTTGGGTGTTATGGATTTGTCAGCTCTTAATGAACCTGTAACGTTTAATGGTATAAAATTTACTATTTGGAATGTGTCTCCAACGACAACTCTCTCAAACCTGCGTCTGGTGGACGAGACATTTTATGGCGGGACTGGAGAAAATATAATTGCCGGTCCGATTGAGTTGGTTGCTGATCCAAATGAATCCGGCACTTATTATGCGATTTTTAACAACATTGTTAATTTTGTTTTGCCGTCGTATGACCCCAAGCTGATAGATTGGCAGAAACAGTTGACATTGAAAGGTAGTGTGTCTGGTGCGTCAACCGGCGCTTATGTTGGTGTAAGAATAAATCCGGCCAAAGATGTGGTCGGCACCGGCATGAATAGCGGACAAAAAATTTCACCCGCGTTTGATAAGCTTTTGGTTGTAAGTGACAAGAGCTATTGACAAACATTTCAATCTGTGGTATAATGTATTTATTATAAAGCAACCTACAGAATAGGTTGCTTTAAGTTTAAGTTAATTAATATGTCGGAAATCACTAAAGCAATTCAATTCATCTGCGACGAGAAAGGGTTAACCTTTGAGTCGGTAATTGAGGCCGTTGAGGCCGCCATGGCCGCGGCTTACCGCAAGGACTTCGGCAACCGCCAGCAAAATGTCAAAGTAAAATTTGACCCTGAAACCATGGGCATGGAAGTTTGGGATGAAAAAGAAGTGGTGGAAGATATTGACGAGGAAACTTTGTTAAAAGCGCAGGAAGAATTAACCAAACGCCGCGAGGAAGCGCAGAAAGAAGGCCGCGAGTTAACCGAAGAAGAAATGGCCGATTTGGCGCGCTTCAATCCCAAGACGCAGATAATGATTACTCAAGCCAAAGAGCATATTAAGAAAGCCAAAGTCGGCGAGATTATAAAAATCAAACTTGAAGTGCCTGGAGAGTTCGGCCGCATGGCCGCGCAAACCGCCAAACAAGTGGTCATCCAGCGTTTACGCGAGGCGGAACGCAACAGCGTGTTTGACGAGCTGAAAGATCAGGTCGGCACGATTATCCACGGCATTGTCCAGCGACGCGATCGCACCGGCGCGATGATTATTGATTTAGGGAAAACTACGGCGCTTTTGCCGGCGGAAGAACAGATTTATGGCGAGCAATATCGTCCGGGCGCGCGCATGCGGTTCTTGATTGGAAAAGTGGAAATGGGCCAGCGCGGTTTGGAGATCGTTTTGTCTCGCGCGGGCAAGAAAATGGTGGAAACGATTTTCGCCGAAGAAATTCCGGAGATTAGTTCCGGCGCGGTGGAGATCAAAGGTTTAGCGCGCGATGCCGGGCATCGTTCCAAAGTCGCGGTCTGGACCAGGGATGACTCCATTGATCCAATCGGCGCCTGCATCGGCCAGCGCGGCAGCCGGATTACCACGATTATTGAAGCACTGGGCGGAGAAAAAATTGACGTGATTCAATTCAGCGAAGACGCGGCTGAATATATTAAACACGCTTTGTCTCCGGCAAAAGTTACCGCGGTGTCTTTAAATGAAGAGGCGAAAGAGGCGGCGGTTTATGTCGCCGCGGATCAATTTTCTTTAGCCATCGGCCGCGGCGGGCAGAATGTCCGCTTGGCCGCAGAATTGACCGGATGGAAATTGAATGTGGTGCAAAATGAGGGGGAAGAAAAAGTCGTGAGCAGCGAGGATGATCCGAAAGAGGCAGAAAAAATAGTTGAGGAGTCCTCCTCCGCCCCGCTTGGCGGGACTACGGCGGATAAAGAAGAGAAGAAAGAAGAATGATCGAAATGTTAGCGGAATTTTAATGAATAATTTATGTTTGAACATAGATCCAAATTAACCACACGACAAATTATTTTCTTGAGTATTATAATCACATTGGTATTGGGGTTAGGGTTTGTCATATCCACATTATTGAAAGTACAAACAACAAAGTTACGGATAGCACATCAAGATGTTCAAACTTTAACTTCTCAACTGAAACAAACTCTAGTAGCGACCACAACATTTAAACAAAAAGAAAGCGGGCAAGATTTTTCTTTTCCTTTAATTAAACACCTGGCAGGCTCAAAATATTTGGCCATCATAGAGGGCACAGGGGGACAGGGCGGCATCAGTGACATTGGGCCTTTGCGCGTTTTTTCTTTGGATAGTGATTCTGGTAAATCAGCACTCGTGGATTCATTTGTTCAATCTACAAAGGTTTACGACTTTAATGCTTACATCAAGCAGGGTATGTATATTACGGAATTCGGGTTTTATTCCCCGGGTCGTATTTTTGACTTTTACTCTCTTGTGGATGGACAGCATCTTTTTTCTCTTGATTATGATTATGTTGAGATAGGGATTAAAAGGAACGGAAAGGAGCTGAAGATATTTGCCAGCTATCAATGCCCGGTGTATGATGAAACTAGACCGGAACAAGTTACGGCAACAGGGACAATGTTCGGTTTGATTGTCAACGGAAAAGAGCAACGTTTTCCACGACCGGAAACGTTTACCTGTGAACTGCTTGATTATGGAGAGGGTCCGTCAGGTGTATATATTATAAGTGACAACGCTTTTTTATATAATCTTGAGACGGACTCGATCTCGTTTAAGATGTCTGGAGTTGACTATATATTTCGAGTTCAGCTTAAAGATAAGGAGTTTGGTAAGATACAGTTCGTCCAGTCTAACTAGTAAAAAGATATTAACCCCGTCGATTGAGCGAGGTTTTTGTTGTTCTTGTGTTTTAGTTGTGCTATCATATTACGTGTTAGAATCTTTGTGGTTTTACTTTCGTTGAGACCCCACCCTGTCCCTCCCCTACGAGGGGAGGGAATTTTTTAACAAAGTATAGTAAATTATGATTTCTTATATCAAAGGCAAAATTATAGGGAAAACAGAAAAATCAGTTACAGTTTTGACCGTAGGCGGAGTTGGATATGAAGTGTGTGTGAAAGTGCGCAAGCCTGCCCTGAGCGAAGTCGAAGGGTGCTCAAGCGCTAAAGTCGGCGAGGATGTGAGTTTGCACACTTATTTGCGGGTGGGGGAAAACGCGCTGGATTTGTTCGGTTTTGAAACTTTGGAAGAAAAAAGTTTTTTTGAATTATTATTAACTGTTAGCGGCATCGGGCCTAAGGGCGCCATGCATATTTTGGAATTGGGCAGTTTGGAAGAAATCAGCGCGGCGATCGGACGCGGCGATGTCGGTTATCTCACGAAAGTAAGCGGTATTGGCAAGAAGACGGCGGAGAGAGTAGTGGTTGAATTGAAGTCCAAAGTCATAAAGTCAGTAAAGTCCATAAAGTTGGGCGATAGCGAAGTGTTGGGCGAGGTGATTGATGGGCTGGTGTCTTTGGGTTACAGCCGGGAAGAGGCTCGCGAAGCTGTCAGATATTTATCAGTAGAGGGGAAAGACACGGGGAAATTAGTAAAAGAGGCGTTGAGAAGATTGGGAAGATGAGCGAAAAATTTTAGGAGATTTTGTTTGTTGATAACTTGTATTGACAGTGTATTGACAATGTAGTATAGTGGCTATAGAGCTTTTAAAGAAAAAAATATGAGCAGCACCGTTCAACTTAGGGTAGATAAAAAAACTAAACAGGCAGTAGCCGGTATTTTCCAGTCGCTCGGTTTGGATTTGAGCACTGGTGTGAAGATTTTTTTTCAGCAGGTATTGAGATACAAAGGAATCCCGTTTCCGTTAGTTACGGAAAATGGATTTACCGAAGAAGAGGAGGCGGAGATTATTGCTGAATCCAAACGAACTATGTCTGCGTATCGGTCCGGTAAATTAGTGGCCGCAAAAAGTTGGCAAGAGGCTAAAAAGCAGATTTTAGTCCGATAGACTTTATGTCTTACCAATTGGTTTATGCGAAAAAGTTTGTTCGCCAGTACCGAAAATTAGAACGTTCAGGCAACAAACGTATTTTGTTAGCTTTGGATAGGGTTATCAATAAATTGGAGCAAGGAGAGAGTTTGCCTTTTCAAAACCACACACATCGTCTTGCCGGCAATTTAGCATGTTTTTATGAATGCCACGTATCGCCAGATTGGTTGTTGATCTATCAAGTTCATGAGGACATTCTTATTTTAGAATTAATTGCCACCGGAACACATTCAGAATTATTTAGATAAGTAATTTATCATATAAAACCCGCCTCATCGGCGGGTTTTCGCATTTCACATGTGTTTTGTTAATTGATTTTTGTGTTCTGATTAAAGCAACGTCATGCTCGCCACTTTGTCGCCCTCTTCTTTAAACCTCATTACGCGCACGCCTTGGGTGGCGCGGCCGAGAGTGGAAATGGTATCAAGCGGGACGCGAATTACTTGACCATTGACGGATATCGCCATTAAATCTCGTTCTTCGGTGTTATTAATTATCGCCATGCTGATAATTTTTCCGGTTTTTGCCGTTACGGCCATAGTTTTGATGCCGCTGCCGCCGCGGCCTTGCACTTTATATTCTGACAAAGCCGTTCGTTTCCCCAAACCATTTTCTGAAATCACTAATAATTCCAATACGGCTTTTTTCACCAATTCCGGCTGGACAATATCCATGCCCACGATATAATCTTTGCCTTTCAACCGCATGCCGCGCACGCCGGAAGCGTTGCGGCCCATGGCGCGCACATTGGCTTCTTTAAATCTAATTGCTTGTCCGCCGTCAGTGGCGATGACAATTTCGTCTTTGCCGGTTGACGGTTTGACCCACTCCAAATTATCATCAGGCTTCAGCTTTAACGCGATCAAGCCGGAACGGCGTACATTGGTAAAATCAGTTAGGGCGGTTTTTTTAATTGTGCCTTTGTTGGTCACCATTACCAGAAATTGGTGCTGATTCAAACTGCTCATTGATAAAATAGCGGAAAGTTTTTCATTCGGAGCGAGCTGGAGAAAATTTACCACTGCCTGTCCTTTGGAAGTGCGCGTGGCCGGAGGAATATCATAGGCCATCATTTGAAACACGCGGCCGCGAGTAGTGAAGAAAAGCAGATTATCGTGAGTGTTGGTCGTTAACAGCTGGTCAACCACATCTTCTTCTTTGGTTGTCAAACCGATTACGCCTTTGCCGCCACGGCCTTGGGTTTTGAAAGTATCAGGCGCGACCCGTTTGATATAACCATCGCGGGTAGTCATGACCACAATTGATTCGTTGGGAATTAAATCTTCAGTAGTGAATTCTTTTACGCCATGGGCAATAATTTGGGTACGGCGCTCGTCGCCGTATTTTTCTTTTATTTCTTTGATTTCGTTTTTAATCATGTCTAAAATTTTCTTCGGGCTGTGCAGGATTGATTCCAACTCTTTTATCATGGCGCATTTTTCTTTTAATTCATCCTCAATTTTTTGTCGTTCCAAATTCGCGAGCTGTTGGAGTTTCATTTCCAAAATCGCGACCGCCTGTCGTTCGGTAAACTTGAATTTGCTCATCAAGTTTATTTTGGCGTCGTCTTTATCTTTTGATTTGCGGATAGTGTTGATTACCAAATCAATCTTATCCAGCGCCTTGCTCAAACCCTCCAAAATGTGCGCGCGTTCTTGCGCTTTATTTAAATCAAATTCCGCGCGGCGGCGGATGACTTCCTGGCGGTGTTTCACATATTCTTCCAATACTGATTTCAGATTAAGCACGCGCGGCTGGATGCCGTCAACGAGCGCGAGCATATTAATGTGAAAAGTCGTCTGCAATTCGGTCATGTTGAACAGCTGATTCAAAACTTTTTTCGGATAAGAATCTTTTTTCAGTTCAACCACGATGCGTACGCCGTCTTTATTTGACTCGTCGCGCAAGTCTTTGATGCCTTCAAGTTTTTTCTCCTGTACTAATGTTGCGATTTTTTCAATCAGAGTTGATTTATTTACCTGGTATGGGATTTCATTGACAATAATTTGAAATAGACCGGATTTGTTTTCCTGAATATCGGTCTTCGCGCGGATAACAATACCGCCTTTGCCGGTCGCGTAAGCCGCGGCAATATCTTTATTATTATAAATAATCCCGCCGGTCGGAAAATCCGGACCTTTTACCAAGCCCATCAATTCTTCAACAGTAATTTTTGGCTCATTGATCAGAGCAGTTATGCCGTCGCAGAGTTCGCTTA
>JACRPD010000082.1 GCA_016214105.1 Candidatus Magasanikiibacteriota bacterium | reverse complement strand
GAAATAGGGATAGGGGAGTTTGTGAATAATAATGTGTCTGTACATTATGAACTATGAATTTGAATAAGATATTCAAGATAATTTATAATATTGCGAAAAAAGAAAAGGTTGATGTGTATGCCGTCGGCGGTTTTGCGCGTGATCGTTTGTTGGGAATTGAAAACAGCAAAGATGTTGACTTCGTCGTGATTGGCAGTGGATTGGAGTTTGCGAAAGCGTTTGATAAAGAAATGAAATCCTTCGGCTGCGCTCAGGATAAAGCGGGTTCGTTGGTTGAGTTTCCAGATTTTGATACCGCCAGATACATCGTCAAAGTTTGTAGTCCGAAGTCCGTAGTCCGTAGTCAAATCGAATTAGAATTCGCGGGGGCGAGGAGCGAGAGTTATGATGAATCGTCTCGCAAGCCAAAGGTTAAAGCGACAAATTTAGAAATAGATTTACAGCGACGTGATTTTACGATTAACGCGATGGCTCAAAAAGTCGGCGCTTCAGGTTTGAGTAAAATAATTGTTGATCCGTTCGGCGGACAGCTGGATTTGAAAAATAAAATTATCCGCACGCCGTTGAATCCGGACACGACATTTTCCGAAGATCCCCTCCGTATGTTAAGGGCGGCGCGATTCGCGAGTCAGCTTGGTTTTATGATAGAGGCTAATACTTACGAGGCGATGGGCCGGAATTGCAAACGTTTGCGGATTGTTTCCGCCGAACGGATACAAGAAGAATTTTTGAAATTACTGTCGACCAAAAAGCCGTCAATCGGTTTGCGCATTCTTTATGACGCCGGTTTGTTTGATATGTTTCTGCCGGAAGTCAAAAATTTGCGCGGCGTGGAAGAAATTTTCGGTCAGATTCATAAAGATGTGTTGGAGCACACTTTTAAAGTTGTTGATAATATCGCGGAGAAAAGTGATAAAGTAATGTTGCGTTTTGCCGGGCTGATGCACGATATTGGCAAACCCGCGACTAAAAAATTTGTTCGGGGCAGGGGTTGGACTTTTGATATGCACGAACATCTGGGCAAAAAATTTGTTCACATCATCGGCCGGCGTTTGCGCTTTAGCGCGGATGATACAAAATATGTCGCCAAACTCGTGCGTTGGCACCAACAGCCAATCGGTTTAATGGATGAAAAAATCACCGACAGCGCGATCAGACGGTTAATTGTTACTCTTGGCGATGAGCTGGATGATTTGTTGATTCTGTGCCGTTCAGACATTACCACCGGCAATCCGATGAAGAAAGATCGGCGTTTGAAAAATTATGATTATTTGGAAAACAGAATTGCCGAAGTGCTGGAGACTGATAAATTACGCGCGTTTCAATCTCCGGTTAGGGGCGAGGAAATCATGAAAGAATGTGGATTAAAACCGGGTCCGACGATCGGCAGGATAAAAGACGCGATTGAAGAGGCGATTTTAGACGGGAAAATCAAAAATGATTATGGCGAGGCGAAGAAATATTTTGAGAGGATTAAAGACCGATATTTAAAAGAAGCGCAGAAGTGGGAGAAAATATGAAAAATTTAATCAAAATAGAAAATTTAAAAAAACATTTTGATAACGACGGCGTTATCACTCATGTTTTGCACGGAGTCAGTTTTGAAATTCATCAAGGCGAGTTTGTCGCGATTATGGGGCCGTCCGGATCAGGCAAATCAACTCTAATGCATATTTTAGGTTTTTTGGATAAATTGTCTGAAGGCAAATATTTTTTTGACGGCCAAGACGTTAGTCAGCTTGATGATGATTTACTGGCCAATATGCGAAGCCAGAAAGTCGGATTTGTGTTTCAAGCGTTTAATCTTTTGCCGCGCACCACCGTGTTAGACAATGTCATGTTGCCGCTGATGTATGTTAAATTGACCGGCGTGGAAAGAATTAAGCGCGCTAAAGAGGCGATTGAATCAGTCGGATTAGGCCATAGAATACAAAATTTATCCAATCAATTGTCCGGGGGAGAAAAACAGCGTGTCGCGATCGCGCGCGCATTGATTAACCAACCGTCGGTTATTTTTGCCGATGAACCCACTGGCAATCTTGATTCCAAATCCGGTTTGCAAGTCATGAAAATTTTACAAGATTTAAATTTAAGACAAGGCCATACGATTATTTTAGTCACTCATGAAAAATATACTGCCGAACACGCGGAAAGAGTGTTGAGAATGAAAGACGGGTTGGTGATAGCGGATGAAAAAGTGGCAAATAGAATTTTAGCAGATGGGGCAAGTGAGTTAGCAAAATAATTTTTTGTGAATTTTAAAGACAACATCCACAACTCCATAAATCTATTTCGCCAGAATAAAATTCTGGCTTTTTTAACCATGCTCGGAATTATTATCGGCATCGCCGGCGTGATTGTAATTATTTCCGCCGGCAACGGCGCGCAGAGTTTGATTACCAACCAGATCAAAAGCCAAGGATCAAATTTGGTGGCGATTTTTCCCGGCAATGGCGAGGATGAGGGACCGCCGGTTTCGGTCATGGGAATTGTCATCACAACTTTAAAATACGATGATATGAAAGCGCTGAAAGACCCTCTTCGCGCGCCGGATGTTTTGGACTATACCGGCTATGTGCGCGGCAGCGCCAATGCTTCGTGGCAGGGGAATAAGGCGGATACTTCATACGTCGGCGTATCCGCGTCTTTGCCGTTTATTGAAGACACCGCTGTGCAGGCCGGGAGTTTTTTTACCGCTGAAGACGAGAACGGCTTGCAAAAAGTCGCGGTGCTTGGCTCGGACGTGAAAAAAGATTTATTTAACGACCGAGATCCAATCAACGAATTAGTAAAAATTGGCAAGCATAGTTTTCGCGTCATCGGCGTGATGCGCGAGCGCGGCACGGCCGGATTTACGAATCAAGACAATCAGATTTATGTGCCGATTACCACCGCGCAGAAATTATTATCAGGAATTAATTATGTAAATTTCGCTCGCGTTAAAATCAGCGATGAGACAAGAATTGACGCGGCGATGGATGATATTAAAGAAATCCTGCGTGAAAGACACAGCATTGACATCGGCGCGCCGATTGATTTTGACGTCCGGAGCCAGCGGGACGCCCTGAACGCTTTGTTTAAAGTTACCAGCGCGGTCAAATTTTTTCTCGTGGCCGTGGCCGCCGTCGCTTTATTGGTTGGCGGAATCGGGATTATGAATATTATGCTGGCTTCAGTTCAAGAGCGGGTGCGAGAAATCGGTCTGCGCAAAGCGGTCGGCGCGCAAAGCCGCCAGATTTTGTCGCAGTTTTTGGTTGAAACCGTTGTCATCACTTCGCTTGCCGGTATCGTTGGTATTTTTTTAGGAATTTTTGTCTCTTATCTCCTATCTCTTATTGTGCAATCTTTTGGTTATGATTGGACTTTTTCCATATCGGTTTTTTCCGTTTTATTGAGCGTCATCGTGTCTTCACTTATTGGTTTTATTTTCGGTCTAGTCCCAGCTCGCCGCGCGAGCAGATTAGATCCAATAGAGGCGTTGCGTTATGAATAGCAACTTCTATTTTGCGTGTCAATCATTACTCAAGCAGAAAACACGGACAATCCTGACTGTTTTGGCAATAAGCATCGGCATTGCTTTGGTCGTGACGGTTTTTGCCGCGGGCGCTGGTTTGGACGGAGTAGTGAAAAGCGAGTTGAACACGTTCGGCGCCGGCGTGATTGAAATTGAAGTCAAAGTTCCAAACGTGAGCAAGACTTCCAATGAAAACGCTTCCGGCATGGCGCTGGGGAATACGATTACCACTTTTAAAAATAATGACGTGGAAGCGATGCGCGAAAATAAAAACATTAAATATATTTATGGCGCGATGATGGGGCAGGAAGCGATTGGCTATGGCGATGAATTAAAAAAAATGTTTTTGTTCGGCGCGGGCTTTGAAGCGCCGCTGGTTGATGACACCGAAGTGAAGCAGGGGAGATTTTTTACCAAAGAAGAAGAATACGGATTGTCGCGCGTGGCGGTGCTGGGACATGGAGCCTGGCAAAAGTTGTTCAACGGCGCCGAATCAATTGGTGAATATATTACCATTAAAGGAAAAAAATACCGGGTGATTGGAATTTTGGCGGAGCGCGGTTCAGCGTTTTTCTTTAATTTGGATGATATGGTCTACCTGCCTCTGCGCACTTTTCAAAAACGGATTATGGGCGTTGATTACGTAACTTTCGCGGTAGCCAAGATGGTTGACCCAAACCGAGGACAGCAGACACAACTGGATTTAACGCAAATTATGCGTGAACAGCATGACATCACCACTGATGATTTTGATAAAGATGATTTCGCGGTCAATACCATGGATGAAGCGGCTGATATGTTAGGCAATGTTGTTCAAGGCATTACTTTTTTGCTCGTAGCTTTGGTTTGCATCTCGCTTGTTGTCGGCGGCGTGGGGATTATGAATATAATGTATGTATCGGTCGCGGAGCGGACTTTTGAGATTGGTTTGCGCAAATCGGTCGGCGCCGGCCGGCCGGCGATTTTGTGGCAGTTTTTATTTGAAGCGCTGTTAATTACTTTCAGCGGCGGCGCGGCGGGAATAATATTTGGGGCTATTTTATCATATTTGGTCGCGATTTTAGCTCGTTCTTACGGCCTATCTTGGATCTATCATGTTTCATTTTTTTCAATTTTTATTTCAGTTGGTTTTTCGGTTTTAATCGGTTTCATTTTTGGTCTGTATCCGGCGCGCAAAGCGGCCGCGTTAAATCCGATTGAGGCGTTGCACCGTGAATAAAAAACCCGACTATAAAGCGGGTTGGTGAAAGAGGGGGAAAGTGGCGCGAGGAGTAGTGTGGCGCACTGGAACCACAACCCCTCGCGCCGTGTGGGAGAGCTCTCCAGACATTTGGACGTGCTTCGTGGCAAGGAGTGAAACCCGAATTACATCACTAGTCAGAAGAGCTGGTGGGGTCAAAAGTGGGCAAGACATCAGAACTCTCCCATTCTTAGAATTCCTATTCTTGCCCGTAGCAAGGACAATGGAGGGAACACTCTAATAATAGCAAGAATGAATTGAGATTGTCAATTAGGATGGGGAGTGTCTAGGAGTGTTTATACAGCGTCTGTATTGTGGTTTTGTGAGTTGTCTGCTATAATATCAATAATATGTTTGGAATAATCTGGCATGATTACCTCTATCAGCCGTTATTTAATGTTTTGATCTGGATTTATAATAATTGGGCTGATCAAAATTTAGGTTGGGCGGTTGTCTATTTAACTATCATCTTGCGGTTGATTCTTTTACCGTTTACTTTGGTAACGGAAAAAAACCGTCGGGGCGAGGAGGAACTGGTAAAAGAAGTACGGCGGATAGATAAGGAATTTCATAATGATAGTCTTCTGAAAAAGGAAGAAGTACGCAAAATTTTGAAACAAAAAAAAGTTCGGCCATGGAGCAAATTGATTTCTTTGGGCGTACAAGTCATAGTGTTGGTTTTGTTGTATCAAGTATTTTTGCGCGGGATTACTGGCGATAAGATGATGAAAATTTTGTATTCCTGGGTAGATTTCCCTGGTAAAATCAATACCGGCTTTTACGGGTTTGATTTAGGCAATACCCATGACATTGTTTGGCCGGGCATTGTCGCAATTGGTTTGCTGACAGAGATATATTTTGATTATCGGAAGAAAAAGTTTACGATAAGCAAGGCGGATCTGGCTTATTTCTTGTTGTTTCCGGCATTCAGCTTCGGCATCTTGTGGATGCTGCCGATGGTAAAATCCCTTTTCATCTTGACATCTATATTGTTTTCTGCTATAATTCACCAGTTTAGCGGATTGATATTCAGGAGCGTGGGGGTGGCGGAAAGGGCGGCAAAAGAGGCAAAAAAGATTACTTCAGAAGTAGTAAAAACAGCTAAAAAATAATTTTTTAATCATATGGCCGATTCATTGGATAAGTTGATGTACTCATTTGTCATGGAGGATGTCTTGAAAGGCGTGTTTATTTATGTTCCGCCCGGATATGTGGCTTGTGTTTATGATTTGGGCCGCGGTGTTTTAAAAAAGGTTTTAACGCCAGGGTTGCATTTGAAAATTCCATTTTGGCAGAAAGCCAAGCTGTTCAACACCCAGACTTTGGAATACAGCATTTCCCGTGAATTTAATCCGGAAAACGAAAAAGCCATGGGTGATATTCCAACCGCGGCCGTAACTCAAGATGGAATGCGCATCGGCGTTGAAGGCACGGTTTTGTTGCGTTTGGATATTCACCAGATTCCGGCGATTTGGCAGACCATCGGCGAGGATTTTGTGGCGAAAATCGTGCGTCCGACCATCCGCAGCCGCATCCGCATGGTGATGAGCAGATTTGATAAGCAAGAGGTTATCAGCGCAAAGCGCGATTCAGTAGAGGCCGAGTTAAAAAGCGAGTTAGAGCGTATATTTTAGTCCCGCGGTATTTATGTGGAAAATGTCTTATTAAGCGAAATTGCGGATGTGGGGGAATATAAGAGGACGGCGGATAAGTAGAAGTGCATAAGTGTGTAAGTATATAAGTGTGTAAGTAAAGACGGGTGAACCCCGTCTTTTTTTATCTTCCATTGACATAAAAATAATTCTTTGCTATACTTCTGTTCATGTTTTCGGTTTTGTACTTCGTTCAAGCGAACGATGGGCCGAAGCAGGGACTAAATGAGAGGATAAGAGTAATGAGACAGCGCGATGATCAAGAGAGACTTCCGGAAGAGAAAGTGCCGGTTTCTGTCGAGGGGCGCAACGGCCCACGCTGGGTGAGGCAGGTTGATCTGCACATCATCCGCAAGCGCGGACACAAGCGCGTGGGGCTGTTCACTTCCCCCAATCAGCGCCGACGTGCCGAACGGTGTCCGGTCCAGTTCATATCCATCTGACGACCAGCGTCGTCTGTCCAACCCGCTTTCTTCAAGTAGTCCCAACCTCGCGGCGCGCTGAGCAGGCCTTCCTGTTCCGCGCGCCGCATACCAAGTTTTTAAACCAAAACGGCATAAACAAGCCGTTTTTTTTGTGCTAGTTTAAAAGGCGCAGTCGGCCCAAGGCGAACGAAGCCTTGTGGATAACTAAATATTTGACATATTTGAGCTGTGATGTTATATTATCACTCGTTAGTATAGAGTGCCAAATGTATGAATGAACGCCAAGAGCAATTGCTTAAATTTGTGGTTGAAAGCCACATAAGTCGGGCCGAACCGGTCGGGTCCAAATTGTTGGCGGACGAAGGTGATCTGGAAGTAAGCGGCGCGACGATTAGAAACGAGATGCGCGAGCTGGAAGAGCAGGGTTTTTTGACTCACCCGCACACTTCTTCCGGACGGATTCCCACTGAAGCCGGTTACAAGTATTATGTGGAGAATATAATGCTTTCGGTGGTTTTGTCCAAGAAAGTTAAAAGTGAAATGGAAGAGTTATCTAAGACAGAAAAAGAATTAATTGCGCAAATAAAATGCGTTGGCAAATTTATCGCTGAATGGACTGACAGCGCGGTGGTTGTCGCTTTCAGCCCGG
>JACRPD010000006.1 GCA_016214105.1 Candidatus Magasanikiibacteriota bacterium | reverse complement strand
TAAAAGTAGATGAGAATATTTCCACTGACAGCAACGGCAATTACAGTCTGGCAGATTTGGAATGGGACGCTTATGCTTTGCCTATTTTGTCCAGCTATGATTTGATCGGGTCAATTCCGATTTTGCCGATTAGCTTGCCGCCCGGAGTTACTCAACCCGTTCAACTTTTGGTAGGCGCCAACACGGCCAACTCTTTGTTGGTTAATGTTTCCGATAATATGACAAACCAGCCGATTTCCAACGCGAGCGTGCGTGTTTATGCCGGAAGTTATGACCAAACCAAAACAACCGGAATTGGTTTTACCCGTCAAACCGATTGGTCCGGCGGTTCAGGCCAACTGTCGTATGTTAGTGAAACAAAATACTGGAGCGATGACGGAAAAGTTGATGTTAATTCCAGCGCCGGCGACATTACTTTGGCGAAAATTGGGCAAAATTATCTCACGAGCGGCGAACTTGAATCCTCTGTTTTTGATTTAGGCTCCGCGGTTAATTTTGTTAATTTAATTTGGGAGTCATTAGCCCAGCCTGCCGAGGCGGGCGCTGATCCGGTTCGCTGGCAGATTGCCACGAGCGATATTGCTAATCCGGTTTCTTGGGATTATCTGGGGCCGGATGGCACGGCCGCGACATATTATGACGCGGACGATATCGCGATAAACAGCATACACAATGGCGATAGATATTTCCGCTATAAATTATTTTTAAGCACCGCGTCGGACGCGGTTACACCGACAGTTTCCGATTTAATGGTAACTTATACCAATGCCTGCACCCCGCCCGGTCAGTCATATTTTGGCAGCTTATCCGCGACTGATTACACGGTTGAAATTACAAAAGCCGGTTATCAGACCAACACCCAGACTGTCAGTGTTTCCGGTGATATGGTGTTTGGGGCGGAGATGGCGAGCGAGTAGCTTGGTGTGTAAGTATACAAGTGAATAAGTGTGTAAGTATTTGTCGGTTTACTTACAAACTTAAACACTTACTCACTTACTCATCTTGTGCGTTCATCTAGTTTAGCTATGAACAACATAGATTTACGACCAAAACAACGCGGCTTCACTATTGTGGAGCTGTCCGTGGCTCTCGGTATTTCCGCTATGATTGCCGTGACCGTGGTTTGGCTTATTATTGACGGCCTGCGTTACAGTAATGTTATTTTTGATCAATTGCAAACGCAAAACGACGGCCGCCGGGTTTTACAACAAGTGGTTGATGTGGTGAGAAAAGCGGAAGAATCCAGCATCGGCGGTTATCCGCTGGTTTCCGCCGGAGAATATGAGTTGATAGTTTACGCCAATGTTGACAGCGACAGTTTGCGCGAGCGGGTCAGGTTTTGGCTGGATGGTACGACGTTAAAAAAAGGCGTAATAAAACCCAGTGGCAGTCCGTTGAGCTATTCCGGCGCGGAACAAACCGTGGAAATAGCGCACGATGTTGTTAATTTTTCTGAAAATGAGCCACTGTTTTTATATTATGATGAAAATTATACCGGCACCGAAGCCGCACTGATTCAACCGGTGGAAGAAGTTGACGTGCGGATGGTGCGGGTTCGGCTAGAGCTGGAAGAAGATCCGGACAAGAGCCCGGTGCCGCTGGAAGTTGAAAGCGCGGCGATGATGCGCAACTTAAAAGAGAATTGAGCCACAACATAACACAAAACACAGTTAACAAAACACAGTGAGTTGACGATTAGGTTCGCTGTGTTGTGTTAATTGGGTTATGTGTTCTGAAAAAGTATGTTTCTCAAAAAAAATAGACAACTCACCGCGGAGCATCATTGCAAACAAAGGGGCAGCATCCTGATGTTTGTTTTGGTTTTTGGCGCGGTTGCCAGCATGATGATAATTTCCGGCGTGGCAAGCTACGCGATTTTTGAAAATAAAGCGTCAAACCGCAAACATAATCGCGATTTGGCGTTTCAAATCGCCGAGGCCGGAGTAAATTATTATAAGTGGCATCTGGCGCACTCACCGACTGATTATTGGGACGGCACCGGCGGCGAACCCGGGCCATATCAACATGATTTTGAAGATAAAAACGGAACAGTAATCGGCTATTATTCTTTGGAAATTGACGAACCGCTGGTTGGTAGCAGCGTGGTAATTGTCCGCTCAACCGGCTGGACTGTCGCTGAGCCGGAAACCAAGCGAACACTGCAAGTCAGATTGGGCTTCGCGGCTTTGACTGATTACACTTTTCTTTCCAATGCAAATATGCAGTTCAGTTTTACCACCGATGTCCACGGCACGGTTCATTCCAACGGCGGGATCAGATTTGACGGCACCACGGATTCTTGGGTAAAGAGCGCCAAAGAAACTTATCAATACTTAAATCAGACGCATAACGGCGTTTGGGGCGCCGGCGGGCCGAAATCTTTTTGGCAATACCCGGTGCCGTGGATAGATTTTTTTGCCGTGACATCTGACTTATCGGATATCAGCGATATGGCTGATGAGTCCAACACTCATTATATGTCTTCAGGCAAAGAAGGGTGGCACATCGTTTTCATGGGGACAACTTACAAACTTTACAAAGTTACCAGCCGCGAGTGCCATTACGGCGAAGGAAGTTGGAAATATAAAAAAAAGACCGGCTGGTATTGGAGTGGCAATACTTATTGTTATGATATTGGCAATGAAACATTGGTTGGCACATATTCAATACCAGCTACCGGCGCGATTTTTGTGGAAGATGACGTGTGGATAGAGGGGACAGTTGATGGCAGGGTGAGCGTTGGAGTAGGGAAATTTCCGGCGCAGGAACCGTATAAAAAGGCGTATATAAGCGGCAATCTATTATACGCGGAAAAATCCAGCGACGATGTTATCGGCATTTTAGCGCAAGGCAATGTTGTTGTTCCATATGACGTGCCTAATGATATGGAAATTGACGCCGCCATGCTGTCGCAATTCGGACAGCTTTACCGCCCGTATTATTATGATGATTTGAAAGACAGCCTGACGATTTTCGGTTCGCAGATTTCTTATCAAGGCGGCGGCTGGAAATATATCAATTAAATAATCCCTGCTTGGCCGTATCTAAATCGCGGCCAAAGGTATCTATTTTTAGAGAAAAAGTATTTTCCCGCCCTTTTATTTCTTCATATTCCTTTAAACCAGCTTCTTTTTTTTTGAACAAGCCGGTTTTGCAGTATATTGTGGAAGAAATGGCGGACAGCGTGATTAAAAATATCATTATCGTCATCAGCCGCGAAAAGCAAGCAATCAGACATTACTTCACGCGGGACTTGAGATTTGAAAAAGAATTAAAAAAATGCGGAAAGTATGATAGAATAGAGGGGTTGGTAGATTTACTTAAAAAAGTTAAATTCAGTTTCGTGTATCAAGAAAGGCCGCTGGGGAACGGACACGCTTTGCTGATGGCGCGCGAATTAATTGGAAAAGATCCATTTGTCTGTTCTGACGCAGACAGTATTATCAGCGGCAAGATACCGGCGGTTAAACAACTGCTGGGTGTGTATAATCAGACTTTCGCGTCAGTAATCGGGGTGCAGAAAATTACCGATAAAAACGCGATGACTAAATATGGCAATGTGTATGGAGAGCGAACCACGGACAAGCGGATTTATAAAGTAAAAGAATTTGTTGAAAAGCCGGCGTTTGGCGCGGTAACGCCATTGGGATTGATTGTCGGCGGAATGCGGTATGTTTTTACCGCGGATATTTGGCCGATTTTATTAAAACAGAAAAAAGGGCGAAGCGGAGAAATCTGGCTGGCGGAAGCGGCGAACACCTTGGCGCGCCAAAAAGATTTTTTTGCTTACGAGTACGATGGCAAGTATTTAGACACCGGCAATCAGGATGCCCTGCTGGACGCCGCGTCGTTTTTCAAGAACAGAGTATGAAAAATAAGATTTTATTTTCTCTGTTATTTATATTTTTAGTGTCAGGTTTTTTGTTTTTTAAAGTGGAATTGGTTCAAGGCGAAGGCGGAATTTGTAACTGCGTAATCACTGACGCGGCGGGCGATTCATCGGAAACTACAGCCAACACCTATGAGAAAGATTGCATTTCACAAACAGATGCTAACACGGGTCAGCAATTTGATTGTAAGTGGCAGGAAAAGACCACAGTGCCGTTTGGGGGAGTAAAAGGAACGTGTACATGCGCGGTTACTGATACAACAAAAGGACAGTCATCCGAAGTTAAGAGCGCCACTTATAAAGAAGATTGTGTTTCAAAAAACGATGCAAGTACAGGTCAGGAGTTTCAATGCGCATGGCAGGAGGGACAGGGAATATGCAAATGTGATATTGTAAACACCGATACCGGTGATGTGGAGTACAACCAAGATATTACTGATGAGTCAGAGGCGGCGTGTGATCAAATGCAAGATAAGCAAGATGGCGCGCTATCTTATGAAAACTGTTTTTGGTTTGTGGGAGGGGAAGAAGGCGCTCCAGCATCCGTCACAACAGAGGGTGGTGAAGCTATTGATTTACCATCGGTTTCCGGTCTAAACCAATTAAAAAACACTGACGTAAAGGCTGTATTTGGCAATATTATTTCCGTTGCCATGGGATTGTTGGGCAGTATTGCTTTGGCGCTGTTCGCCTACGCCGGCGTGCTGTGGATGCTGGCCGGCGGCAACGCCGAGAGATCAACGCAGGCCAAAAATATCGTAGTCTGGGCCACGCTGGGACTGTTCGTTATTTTCGCGAGTTATACGATAGTGAGCTTTATTTTTAGCGCGGTGGAGTGAAGAGGTTTACTTTAAAAGCCCTTCTCCTTATAGGAGAAGGGTTGGGATGAGGTCTCGGCGAGTGTACGAGCAATTAATTGGCATAAAATAAATATATGACAAGGAACAAACCTCTCATAATTTCCACCACAATTCTATTACTCCTAACCCTCGGTTTTGGCTGCAAGGGTCTTTCCGCCGAGCAAGCCGCCGCGGTCAAGCCGGTCAAGTTGAACTATTGGACCGTCTACAACGATTTAGACGAACTTGAAACGTTCAAAAAAGAATACGAGGCAAAGAGACCTTATGTGAAAATAAATATCCGCAAAGTGCGCGGCGAAGAGCTGGAGCAATTATTGTTGCGCGCGCTGGCTGATGATGTTCCGCCGGATATTATTTCCATCAGCACGCGGGATTTGCGGCGGTATATTTCGTGGCTCGCGCCAATGCCGGCGAGCGTTAAAGTGGCGAATGTCTATATCAAGAGCCAATACACAAAAGAGCAGGTCGTTACCATTGAAGAAAATAAAATGCCATCGGCGAGCGCGGTGAAATCAAGTTTTGTCAACGCGGTTTATGACGACGCGGTGATTGAGGGCAAAGTTTACGGTCTGCCGCTCGCTTTTGATACTATGGCTTTGTATTACAATAAAGAATTATTAGACAAGTCCGGCGTGGCTGAACCGCCGAAGAACTGGGATGAATTTATGGCTGCGGTTAAGGCCGGCACGCGGTTTAATGAAAAAGGCGATATTGTTCAATCCGGCGTTGCCTTGGGAACCGGAAACAATATTGATCGCGCGTTTGATGTTCTTTCTTTGTTTATGCTGCAAAGCGGAGCCAAAATGGCGTCAGGCAATTCAGTTAATTTTGCCAACGGTTTAACCCCGGGCAAAATGAATCATCCGGCTTTGGTTGCTTTGCGTTTTTATACTGATTTCGCCCGGCCGACAAAAGAAGTTTACAGTTGGAACGAAACAATGAAAGACGCGCTGGAAAATTTCGCGTCCGGCAAAAGCGTATTTTACTTTGGTTTTGCTTATGACTATCCGCTTATCAAAGCCCGCGCTCCGCAAATGGATTTGGAAATTATGCCGATTTTGCAATTAAACGAAGCCGCGCCCGTGAATGTGGCGAATTATTGGTTGGAAACTGTTATAAAAAAATCAAAAAATCAAGATGAGGCATGGGACTTTATTCGTTCTATGACCACGCCGGATAATATCAAGAAATACACTGACGCGACCAAGCGTCCGACCCCATTACGTTCACAAATTAAAGATCAGGAAGCGGATGAAATGTTGAAGCCGTTTGTCGGCACGATTTTGCAAGCCGAGAGCTGGTATAAAGGCAAAAACGAATCCGCGGCAAAAAAAGTTTTTATTGATATGCTGCACAACAGTCTACAGCCGTCAGGTTCAAATAAAAGCGAGAATCAAAAAGATGTTCAATTATTAACCAACGCGGCGAAGTTAATTCAACAGACGATGTAGGATTATGTGGAAAATAAAAACAATTTTTATTTTTGTTTTACTCATGGTTCCGCTTACCGTGCGCGCTGCCGAGCCAACCGACTATCGCTGTGTTTGTGGCTATAAACAAGAGGGAGCAAATACAAATGAATGTAGCAAATCGGAAGAAATAACAACAAATTTGTCAGAGGGATGGAATATTGAGTTAAAAAAGACAAATTTTTTTGGTCAGCCAGGTCAATATGATGTTGTAATAAAAACAGCGAAAGGTATTTTTAATAATAAAGATGACTGCTCTGACCTCTTAGAGTCAGCTACAGGGGCAGGCGTTATTTGCGGAGGTTACAACTGTTACTTAGAAGCAGAATTGTCAAAGGATACTATCCTACCGAACGGCTCGCCGGGAAAGCAAAAATACTGGGAGAAATGGTATAATTTAAAATGGGTTGCCATAAACACAAAAGACAATCCGGTTCCAGTGAAAGAGGGCGAAATCGGGACAGCGGATGTTATTGTCAGCGGCGCTACCGCCGTGCCGATTACCATTGAGTGCTTAAATTGCGACGAATACGGCGCGAAAACCGAAAGCAAAGAGAAGGGCAAGTTCAAAATAATTTGGGATACATCGCAGAGTAGCGAAGTATACACCAAATTATATGCAATGCAGGTCAAGGCAAGCATTGGCGGGGCGGATGAGGGCGCTCTTTTGGGCGATGTGTATTTCTCCGTCACCGGCGTTTCGTCGGTCCAAACCACCTCCACGGTTGACGCCTGGATAAAAAGCCAGTATGGCGTTCCACCGGGATATGTAGAAAGAGGCGGAGCATTGCCTCCTTGCGCGTTTTCCGGTTCGTGCCGGAGCGTGAATGATTTACTGCAGTTAATAATAAATTTCGCTAGCGGACTGTTCGCGATTTTAGGCACTTTCGCTTTCGCGTTTTTCGTGTATGGCGGATTCAAAATGATTATGTCAGTGGGCAACGCGGAAATGGTTGAGACCGGAAAGAAAACTATGATCGCCGCCGCGCTCGGGCTGGTCGTCGCTTTCTCGGCCTATATGGCGATTGATTTGATGCTGGCATGATTTGATAATGCTGGTGTATGACTTAACAAAAAAGTTTTCCCGCGAAGAAGTTTATGGCATTACCAGCCAACTAAGGAGAGCGATAATTTCAATAATGTTAAATTTTGTTGAAGGACACGCGCGGTTTAAGACCGGAGTTAAGATACAGTTTTTTGAAACAGCGTACGGTTCCAGTAAGGAGTGCAAGTATTTAATCTTTTTCTGTTTAAAAAGAAATTGGATAAACACCGAAGAGTACAAAAAAGCAATTAGCCTTTTGGATGAGGCGGGAGCGATGTTGTGGAGCTTAATAATCGGTTTGGAGAAAAACAAAGAAACAAAGAAGTAGTTTGTCCAATTCACTGTGTTTTGTTAATTGTGTTATGTGTTTTGATAAAACCTATGTCTACAAAATTTAAAATCATTTTTATTTCCGTATTCTTGTTTGCAACCCTCACCCCCGCCCTCCCCGCGTTGTCCGCTCCCGGCGACCCTCCTGTTACCACGGTTACTCTAATCAATCCTTTGGGCGGGTCGGTAACGAACCCATCAGGTCTTACTGATATGCGAGTGCTTATCGGCAACATTATCGCGGGCGCGATGGGAATAATCGGTTCGTTGGTTTTAATGGTGTTTGTTTACGGCGGGTTTTTGTGGCTTACTTCCGCCGGCAACACGGAAAAAGTGAAGAAAGGTTTAGACACTATGATGTGGGCGGCAATCGGGCTCTTTTTAATTTTTGGCGCGTATGCTATACTAAGTCTGGTTTTGGAGGCCATCGGGGCGAAGGGTGGTTCATCATCTGTCGCGCCGATCACGTCGGAGGTGCCGGAAAAGGAGAAAGAATATCAATGTTTGTGTGAAATAAATAATCAATCAAGCATTAAAGAAGCCACTGACCAGCAAAGCTGTGAACAAGACAACCAGTCCGGCGGCACTAACTGCAAATGGGAAGAAAAATTGAGTGGAAATTAGTCGCCATGTGTTCTGTTAATTGTGTTATGAGTTTTGAAAAAAGAAAGGGGGTGAGAATATGTATTGGTTAACAAAAATTACGAAGCATAAGATGGTGCTTGGCATTCTCGCTTCTATTGTGTTTGGTTTGATGTTGTTGCCGGTTGCGCCGGCTCCGGTCTTGGCAAAAGCTTGTAACGCGGATGCTGATTGCGGCGATGGGTACAGTTGTACGAATTCGGCATGTACTTATGTTGGCAAAGAAGAGGGGGATATCAAATTTGGCTTAGGATATGCCAAAGATACTGGTTTGGGGAAGCAAGATGTGAGAGTTACCATATCAAACATTATTAATGTTGCATTGGGTTTGTTAGGTATCGTTGCGGTCGTGATAATGTTAGTTGGCGGATTTGAATGGATGACAGCTGGCGGCGATGATGAGAAAGTTGGTACAGCCAAGAAGCGAATTTTTGCCGGCATTTTGGGTTTGGCAATCATTTTGAGCGCTTACGCCATTGCCAGATTCGTGCTTGAACAGTTATATACGGCCACAACCGGCGGAGATTATTCCGCTCAAGAAACTTTATAATAATGACACAAAATCAACACCCCCTCGAGGGAATGTTGTTAGCGTTAAAGCGGCCATCCACTCAAAGGTGCGGGGCCGCTCTGTATGGTAATAACAATAAAAGATACTAATATTTATTCCGCAAGGTTAACGAGTGTAAAAAGTATTAGTATACCATTAGTATAATTGGTAAGATTCGTATATTAGCATCTTTAATTATTTGTATGAAAAAATTTCTTCCCATCATCACTTTTGCGGTTTTTGTCCTTACTCTCTTTGGCAATAATGCATACGCTCAGGTTGAAGAAACCGGCCCGTATCTTGGCATGGAATACGGCAAAGCCACCGGACTCGGCGAGACTGACGTGAGGTTCACGACCGCGCGGATTATCAGCGCGGCATTGGGTCTGCTCGGAACCGTCGCGTTAGTCTTGGTTTTATACGCCGGATTTATGTGGATGACAGCCGGAGGCGATGATGAAAAAGCCGGTAGCGCGAAAAAGATTCTCTACGCCGCGGTGATTGGTTTGGTTATTATCTTGGCCGCCTACTCCATCACCCGTTTTGTGATGTCGCAGTTGTTCAAAGCCACGACGGGATATGATTATTATACGACAGGAGATATCTACTAATTTTTAATTTGTAATTTTCAAACAATTTCCAATCGCCCCTTCTCCTCCCCGATTTTCATCGGGGTAAACTCCGGAGAAGGGTTGGGATGAGGTCTCCAATCATTTCCCTCTCCTCGTAGGAGAGGGATAAAGGGTGAGGT
>JACRPD010000005.1 GCA_016214105.1 Candidatus Magasanikiibacteriota bacterium | reverse complement strand
TGTCCTACCTCAAAACCACCGAAGAAATCAAACTCATCCAAGAAGGCGGGCGGATTTTGGGTGAAATTTTAGAGAAATTAAGTAAAATAGCGAAGCCCGGAGTTAATGCTTGGGAAATAGACCGGGAAGCCGAGCGTTTAATCAGAGCGGCCGGCGGGAAACCGGCTTTTAAGGGTTATAAAGGCAAAAAAAACGATCCGCCGTTTCCGACTACGATTTGCGCGTGCGTGAATGAAGAGCTGGTGCACGGCATCGCGAGCAAAGATACAATTTTGAAAGACGGGGATATTTTTAGTATTGATATTGGGATGGAATATCCGAGTCCAAAGTCTTTAAAGTCCATAAAGTCCTTAAAGACGACGAGCGGACGAGGATATTTTACTGATACGGCTGTTACTTTAATTGTGGGGAAAGTGCCGGAGAAGACGAAGCAGTTGCTGAATGTGACGAGGAAAGCGCTGGAAATCGGAATTAAACAATGCGTGCCTGGAAATACTGTCGCTGATATAGGCCGAGCGATTCAGAAATATGTTGAGCCGCAAGGTTATGGCATTGTCCGCGATTTGGTCGGCCATGGCGTG
Source organism: Candidatus Magasanikiibacteriota bacterium (assembly GCA_016214105.1). Lineage (GTDB taxonomy): Bacteria > Patescibacteriota > Patescibacteriia > Magasanikbacterales > UBA922 > 2-12-FULL-43-12. The sequence goes on along the minus strand of JACRPD010000005.1, from coordinate 5,160 downwards.
GGGCACGCGGTGCATGAAGAACCGAGGGTGCCGAATTATTATGGTAAAGAGGGCGAAAAATGGGTCTTACGGCCCGCGTGGTTATCGCGCTTGAGCCGATGATAACTATGGGAGATTGGCACATTGTTACCGCCGACGATGGCTGGAGCGTTAAAACCACCGACAACAGCTTGTGGGCGCATTTTGAACACACTATTGTGATTACGGAAGAAGAACCGATGGTTGTAACTCGCCGGCCATTAGAAAAGTTATGAATATTTTAGCGATTGATTATGGTTCAAAACATGTTGGTTTAGCTTGGTGCGATGACGCGCTTAAGGTGGTTTTGCCATTTGGAAAAGTGGAACGGGGAACGGGGAACGGGGGACTGATTGAATTGATAAAAAAAGAAAAAATTGATAAACTGGTGGTGGGTTTGCCGCTGGGATTGGGTGGAAAAGAGAATGATAATACCAGGCGAGTCAGAAAATTTGTTGATGAGTTGAAAAAAGAAATAAAAATTTCGGTGGATTTTATTGATGAGCGATTTACTTCCGCGCAAGCGGACAACATGGGAGGTACTTCAGGCCGCGATGAGAAATCCGCTATGATTATTTTACAAAGCTACATTGATAAGATATGATTATTAGGTGAATTTTTAAACTATGTTTTTTCTTAGCACCATAATCAACGCGCCGGTGCAGGATAAGAATGACGAGCCGGTCGGAAAATTGAAAGATGTGGCGATTGAATTGGCTAAAGGAAAAAAATTTCCTTCCGTAGTAGGTCTTATCGCGCGCAATCGCAAGAAAAAACAAGATATCTATATCAGCGCTGATAAAGTCGCGGCCTGGAGCCATGATGGTTTGGTGTTAAACACCTCGGTCGCGGAAGCGGAAAGCGTTCAGCCGAATGAGGGTATTTTGTTTTTGCGGAAAAACATCGTTGACCGGCAAATTGTTGATTTGTCCGGAATCAGAGTGGTGCGCGTGAATGATTTGCAATTCGGACCGGTGCAAAATCATCTTTGCCTTTTGGCGATTGATGTCAGCACCAGCGGGCTTTTGCGTCGCGTTGGTTTGCGGACGCCGGCGGACGGCTGGCTTAAGCCGCATCTCTTGGAGTGGAATCAGGCGCATTTAATCGGCGATAGATTGCAGTTAAACACCGGCCGGGAAGATCTGGTCCGCCTGCATCCGGCTGATATCGCCAACATCGTGGAAAAGTTGAATATTAAGCAAGGAAGTTCGCTGTTGCGTTCGTTGGATAAATCAACTGCCGCGAAAGTCATGGAAGAAGTCAGCCCGCGGATTCAAAAAATGTTGATTGAGCATTTGGGTTCGGAACGGGCGGCGGTAATTTTGGAAAAGATGTCGATGGATGAACTGGTGGATTTGATCCAGCTTCTGCCGTCGCGCGAATCGCAGGAGATTATAGAAAAATTGCCGCCGCAAAAAGACATCGGCAAGGTAAAAAAGATTCTGGCGTATGATGAAGACGAGGCCGGCGGCTTGATGACCACGGAATTTATCGCCGCCCAGCCGCACACTACAGTCTCAGAGGTGGCGGAGAAAATAAAGCGGGATTCGCATCAGCACCGAGCGATTCATTTTGTTTATGTGGGGGATGATAAAAGACATTATTTAGGCGTGGCGTCTTTGCGGCGTTTGATAATCGCCGAACCAGCGCAGACCATTAAATCAATTATGAAACGTTCGCGGCGCACGCCGGTTGTGAACGTGACGCAAAAGGTGGTGGAAATCGCGGCGATTATGACAAAATATAATTTGCTGTCAGTCGCGGTGGTGGACAATAAGCAAAAATTGCTGGGCGTGGTTACGGTTGACGATATTATGAGGCACTTGGTGCCAAACGCGTAATTTATTATGGGGAAAAGATTACAACATTTTTGGTTGAAGTTGTTGTTTTTTTTCTCGGTTATCGGACCGGGGATTATTGCCGCGAACGCGGATAATGACGCCGGCGGGATCAGCACTTATTCTGTCGTGGGCGCGCACTTCGGCGTTAAAATGCTGTGGGTGCTGTTTTTGATTACTTTCGCTCTGGCGGTAACGCAGGAAATGGGCGTGCGCATCGGCTTGGTTACGCGTCAAGGGTTGGGCGGAGTGATTCGCGAAAATTTTGGCGTGCGCTGGACCACTTTCGCCATGCTGGTAATGCTGATCGCCAATCTCGGAACCATGACCGCGGAATTTGCCGGTATTGGTTCGGCTTTTTCAATTTTCAGCATCAGCAAATATATCGCGGTGCCGATGTCGGCAATCGCGGTGTGGTTTATTCTGTACAAGGGCTCGTTTAAAACTACGCAGAAAATATTTTTGGTTTTTTCCGCGTTTTATTTGGTCTACATCATCAACGGCTTTATTATCAAGCCGGATTTTAGCGAGGCCGCGCTGGCTTTGGTCAAACCGACTTTGGAATTCAGCGCTCCGTTTTTGCTCACTATGATTGCTTTAATCGGCACCACGATCACGCCTTGGGGCCAGTTTTTTATTCAATCATACGTGGTTGATAAAGGTCTTAATCTTCGGCATTATAAAATTGAGAAGGCGGAGGTATTTATCGGCGCTTTTATTACTGATATTGTCAGTTTTTTTATCATTATCAGCACCGCTTACACACTATATAAGGCCGGCGTACGGATTACTGACGCGAAAGACGCGGCCATGGCTCTAGCGCCAATCGCTGGGCAATTCGCCAAATTTTTATTCGGCTTCGGATTATTCGTGGCATCAATGCTTGGCGCGTTTATTCTGCCGGTCGCCACCGGTTATGCCATTTGCGAAGCGTTCGGCTGGGAATATGGTTTTGACCGCAAATTGCGGGAAGCGCGGATTTTTTACGGCATTATTTTGCTGTCAATCACCCTGCCGGCTCTGCTGGTTCTCATTCCCGGTCTGCCATTAGTCAAGGTAATGTTGTTGTCGCAAGATGTTAACGGAATTTTACTGCCGATTATTTTAATTTTTGTTTTGAAGATTATTAATAATAAAAATATCATGGGCGAGCATGTCAACAAGCCGGTTGGGAATATTATCGCGTGGCTGACGGTGATTGGCATTATCGCGGCAACTGTGGTGTTGGTTGCTTCCACTTTCTTTTATAGGGTTTAATTAAAAATTTAATTTGTATGACCCCATTAAAAATTTTTGATCAAGTAGTTATTTGCCTGGGCAAAAAACCATTTGAATTCTGGCCGGATTTAGGAAAGGCGAATTTTGTTAAAGGTTTAAAATCCGCGATTTACAAATTAAAAACAAGTTTGGAGTCAAAAAATTTAAAAGACACGCACGCTTACAAAGTAATTTTGAGTTTAGAAAAAGATGTTTTAGAAAAGATGGTTGATGAGGTTCCATTCATTCAACACCTCTCTAATTTGGTTGAGGTGTATGGATTAGCACCTTTGGGTGAGGCGTTGCAGGAATTTATAGGGAAATTGGAGTCAAGCATCAATGTTGCGAAGACAAAACTTTTGGAACACCATTTGTCAATTGAAAATTTAGAAAAGAAAAAGAAAAAGTTAAATGAGGACCAGCAACACAAAAGCGATTTAGACACAATTCAAAAAGTCGGCATTTTCTATGTGCTTGAATATACTTTGCAGGTCTTGTGGGAGTTTCAGGCACTGTCTGACGAAGACAAAATGAAGTTGTTAAAAGATGGTCTAAAAACAAAAGCTGGCAACCTGCCCGCCTACTTGCCACTTGAAGATACTTTTAGAAAAGAGTTGTGTTACAAGATTTTTGATGATAAAACAAGAAGCGCGCTTCTTTGGGCTTTCTATGATTTGGAGAAAGAAGTTGATCAGAATCCGATTAATCTTCTCAAATTTGTTGCTACCTTAAAAAAATTCAATTTGGACATTCTTAACGCGTTTAAAAATAGTGGTTATGAAAAATTCGCAGCCTCTATATACACTTCATTTGGAACCAATCTGCCGATTGATGAGATAATCGCGGCAGTTACCAGATTCTGATTTTATTCTAATGCCTGCCAAGAGGCAAAAGTTTCTGGATATTGTCTTTGAATCTCCAGTAGTCTTTTTTTGAATCTGGCGCCGTCACTGTCATTATTAAATTCCTGCAAAGCCGCGTCCACTTGTTCGGTGCTTGGACAATACTGTCCGTCTGGCCTTCGATTTTGAGCGGTAGTTGTTGGGGGCGGATAGTCATGGCTAGTTCCGATCTGAATATTTAATTTTTTGTCTAAGCCCTCGGCGCATAGCCTTTCGACGATTTCCGCTGTTGTAAAAGTCCATGGTGTTTCATATTTGCCTTGCTGGTGTAAGAAATCCAGGAAACCGCCGTCTTGGATAAAAGCTTGCTCCAGTTTGAAAGTCATTTCAAAATCGTTTCTGTTTGTTTTCTCTCTAGTTTTGTCAGCTATGTCGGTCAAATATTTGGCGGTCTTGACAGAGTCTTCTTTGGCCTGTTTTTCTGACAGCAAAGCTGGTTTAATAATTGAATAAACTTGGGCATCCACACCACTGGTAGCTAACATTTCAATTGCTTTTTCAAATTCAGACAAAGTGTATCCTTTATTAATAATGACTTCGCGGATGATGTTATTCGCGGTCTCCAAACCAATAGCGACCTGCAGTTTTTGGTCTGGACGCAGAAGGCCCTTTAATCTGATTATTTCCTCTTCGTCCAAGTACTCAATTCGACTCTCGAACATTATTTGGGTGAACGGTAGCTGGGCTAATTTTTTAAATATTTCTGTACGAGCATCCTTGGGCATTTCGTTGTCATTAAGAAACGACCCTGGAGTCAAGATGTCAAATTTATAAACGTCTTTTTTATCTCCCGCCCACAGGGATCTGCCGTCCGGACCTTGCTCAACTGATAAAGATGAATCCCGCAGAGCGGCGTTAAATTGCTTGGATATATGGCTGGTTTTGACATTTTCATCTGTGGCGTTATCTGTCGCAAAACAGCAGTTGGAACAACGGCCAAATTCACATCCTTTGCGGCCCCTAAACTCAATCATTAGTCTTCGGCCATCCTTAGCCGTCGCTTCTTGACAAGAGACGTATTTGTTTAGATTAGCTCGGTTTTCTTTTTTACTTACAACCGCTTTGGCATCGCCCTCTCTCGCCTTCAAATATTGAACGTAGAGATCGGTCATTTTGATTGATAGTTCATTGTATTCGTCAAAGTT
>JACRPD010000084.1 GCA_016214105.1 Candidatus Magasanikiibacteriota bacterium | reverse complement strand
CGCGCGGTGCGCAAAGCCGCTTTCGCGAGTTCTTCGGGAATTTTTCTTGTTCTTAATTCTTCTGCTGGTAAAAGATCTTCCCGCAATTCTCTGGCCGTGGCCGGCACGGCATTGGCGCGAACCAATACCGGCTGAATTTCGGCCAACAATTCATCCCATTCGTGGCTGCGTTTTTCCACTGTGTCAAATCGCGGCCCGAATTCGCCCGGCTGTTTCTGAATCTCCGCCAAAAAGGCATTTAATTTGTTCAGAACTTCCTTGACTTCGGTCTTTAATTTTTCTTTTTCTCGTTCTTTGATTTTTTTCTCAATCTCTTCCAGCCGTTTTTCCATCTTGTTATTTTCCGGCTTGATTTTATCATCAGTGGCTAAATTTTTTTCTCTAATAAATTCGCGCGCCTGAAAAACCACGTTAGGATGTCCTCCAATTTTATTAAATTCGGCCTGTACATCAGCCAAATCGCTATTGGCATCATTAACTTTTTCTTCCAATTTGCTCAACCATTCACGCGCCAACTCCAATTTATTCAAGGCCTCGGTAATGTCTTCCTTTTTTTTCTTTTCATTTTCTTTCGGCTGATAATTATTTCCGGCTCGCTCCCATTTTTGACGCGCCACAACCATTTTATTAATTTTGCGCGGGTCAGCTAATCTTTTATAGTCCTCGTTTCCCTCTTGCTCTTGAACTTCTGGGGGTTTATTCATTGGCGCGTTTCCTTCATTAATACTCTTTGTTTCTTCAATGTACCAAAAAGCCACGGCTTCCATTGCTTCATCCGCCCGCTTTTTCTGGTTTTCCGGCCGCGCGGCGCGATCAGGCCGTCCTCTGTCCGCATCTCTGTCGCGGCCGTCATCCGCAGTATCAGCATCAGGCGCTTCGCCGATCAAAGTAACATTTTTTAAAAAAGGAAAAATCTCGCGCAACTTATGGCACACCCGAACCATCTTGTCAATCAACTCATTGTTAGCGCAGATAGTATTTGCCATTGCTTCTGGAATATTCTGCGCCGCTTCTTTCAATTCAAAATCAAGAGGCATGTCTCTGGGTATTTTGTTTTCCTGTTTTTTGTCCCTAACTTCTTCAATCATTGCCTCCAACCATTTTTTTTCTTTGGCAAAAACCTCGGCTTGTTTTTCTAAAATTTCTTCCAAATCTTCAATCTCTTTGATTTTTAGAGCATCAAATTTTTGATCCAGCTGTTGTTGGCGATTTCTAAAATCATAACCACTCCCTCTTTCATAGGGATTACGGTTCGGGTTATCGTTTTGATTTCTAGGCGGCATAAAAATTAAGCGACTTTAAGTCCTTGCAAAGCCGACGCCGAATTTTTTATAAAATCCAACTGGAAATCGCGCAAAACATTTTTTAATTTTTCATCCAAATCCACAATCCGTTCGCGATAAAACGACAACAGCTCTTCAGGCTGGGGGTTAGGATTCTTTTCCATAAACTGCCCCAAAGCCACTACCTGTTTGTCATCCAGCATATTGTTCAAAGAAACGCCGATCTTTTTAAGCAGGGCCATTTCTATTTTGTTCTGATACTGGACGCGAAAATTCGGCTGCAAATCGCCAAAACCAGCCAATTTGATGGTTTCTTCCACAAATTGTTTAATTAAAGTCGCGTTGGGTGCTTGAGACATATTGTTATTTTAGTTCCACGCTTTCGCGAGGCTGACGCTTCGCGTCATTTTTGTTTAAATTTACTCTGACCTAATTATATCAAAGAATCTTACTTTTTCCAACATTTTTCCGCTTCCTCAATTTTACGCTTAAAACCGACGGATAAAGTTGCCGGGTCAATATTTAATTCTTTTATCAAATCAACAAAGGAAAAATTTAATCTTTCCAATCCCAGCGCTTTACTGCGCCAGTCCGGCTGGAAAAACATGCCGCCGCGCAGCCACACGGATTGATCTTTTCCCAATTTATCATGCAAAGCATGCGGAATGGACGGTTTGGTCGGTTTCACATTAAGCATAAAAGAATTTTGTTCCGGTTTCCAAAGCAGAACCGCGTCGTAGCCGTGCCCAAAAGCGGCCAAAGTGCTACCCGGCACTTGTTCATTAAAAACCACCAAAATTTTCCCGTAAATCGGGCTAAACAAGGTGGAGCCGCGCGCTTTATTGAAAAAATCCTCGGTCTGTCTTTTTATATCCGCTTGCAAATCGCTTAAAAAAACCGGTTTGTCCTCTTTCTTGTCATGCCAGGCCTTGCCCAAAATAGTGTTAATTTCCCTTGCGTCAAATGGTTGAAAAGCATCGGTCCAAGAGTGGGTCTTAAAAAATTCAAACAATTTTCCCACTCGCGAAGATATGAGCCATTGATGCGTAACGCAAATGGCAAAAATGTTATTTTCAAAATTATCCCAGATATCTTCCCAAGAAACACCCGGTGGCAAGGTTAAACTGTCCACTGCTGTCACAAACAAAGCCAAATTTTCCCAAGCGATTTTTTCTTCGGGATTAGTCATGGCTTTGTTAGTTCTACTTTTATACATTTCCCCTTCTTTATAATTTTTGCTACCCTGGTCTCCTGTATGATCATATTCTAAAATTGAATGATATAACAATTCAAAGGCGCTGCTTTTACGAAGCTTGCGAAGAAGCTTGCGAAATGCGTCTAGTTGTTTACTAGATGCATTAGACGGTAACTGCGATGGCGGTGGCGCATGATGGTCATAAGCCTCAGCGCGATTATCCAACAGACCAGCTCCGCCCCACACTCCCCAAGATGTATCCAAATTCAACGCCCCGGGAACATATTGTCCGGGCGCGACATATTTGGTTTTTTTCAAGTATTCTTCATCAAGACCGATGACTTTTTTCAAAAAGAAAAGGCAGGCCTCGCCGTCAAAATTGGATTTTTGGTCTGCAATAATTTTTTTATCTTTTTCATTCCAACCAACCTTCGCGCTGCGCACAGCCAAACCTTCCGGATAATGCTCCTGAATAAATTTTTTTTCTTTTGCCGGTGTCCAATTCTTGGCCTCGGCTAGCCATTCTTGCCAAACTTTTTCCGACTCGAATAATTCTGACGCTGGCGGCGGTACTTCAGGCGCTGGTTGCGAAGCTTCCAAAACTGGCGCTGGAGGCTGGATCTCTGGCGCGTGAACGAATAGTGTTTCCATTTCTAACTTATGGTCTTCCAAAAACAATTCGGTGGCCAAACGCAACTCCGCGTCATTCTTGCCGGTCTGTTTGATCACTTCGCGGCAAAAATCAAAAAAATCAACCAAAGTTTTAAATTCCTCGCCTTGTTCAGCTTTTACTTTTTCATATTGCTCAACATAATCACGAAAATAATCACTGTCGCGGGCTGACCGTTCTCGTTCTAATTGCGCTGCCAGCTGCTCCGTAAAGGTGATGTCCAAATGCTCTTTTTTCCCGCCATTTTGAGCGCACATAATATAATAATTTTTATACTTAAAACAACAATATACTATATCACAAATTAACCTTTTTGTCAAGGTTTATTTCGCGTACTTCCCGGCCACCCACATCATTGCCAAAAGTCCGCCGACCAGCAATCCCAAAAATCCATTCATCACAAAATTCGGCTTGACCGGCCAGCGCGACAAAATCGGCGTGTCCACTATTTTAATATCCACAT
>JACRPD010000078.1 GCA_016214105.1 Candidatus Magasanikiibacteriota bacterium | reverse complement strand
GAAGATGAGTTGGATTGGCAACTAAGGTTGAAAAATAAAAAACATCAGGGAGATTTTGTTGATGATTCATACATTTTAACCGACTACTCCAAAAATATTCTCCCCAAAGCAACCGGCTACACCATCGCCACAATCAATTTATTTTTTCAAGAAGCTCAAAAAGAGCAAAATGTAAAATTAGCCAAATACAAAAATAGTCTGGTTGGTGTCGCGGATTATTTGCTGGGCGCGGTGATAAATAAAGTGGAGGGTTTGTATAATATGTTTAAGGGGAAGGATGAGAGTTTGGTGATGGCGGAAGAGAGCCCTGTGATTGAGAGTGATAAAACACAGAACCCAATTAACATAACACAAGTGGGCGACAGAATACAGCCTTCGTCCCGAGCTCACTTCGTGGTGACTCAGTGGAACCAGGCCGAGGGAAATGCAGACAACAGAATACAAACGAGTGAGATAGCGAGCGAGAGTGCGGCGGTTGTTGAAGATCCTGTTGTAGTTGAGGAGGCGGTGAAAGTGGAAGAGCCAAAACCGGTTGTTAAGACGGTGGTTCCGGCAGCGCCGAGTCCGGTTTCGGCACCGCAACAAGTTTGGTATCTTGGTGGGAGCGGCTTCGGCGAAAACATAACGCAGAACACAATTAACATAACACCGACCGTATTGGACATAACAACAGAACAACAGAACAGCACGCCACCACTTGACACAACGCCAACAACGACCATTGAACAAACAACAACTACAACACCGGACATAACGTCGGACATAACACAGAACACAATTAACATAACACAAACAACCACGACACTGGATATAACAACCTCAACACTTGAACAGGCAACAACTTCAACAATAGAACAATTTGAACAGGTGGCGACATCAACAGAACAAATTGCCACCACGACGGTTGAGATAATTATTACAACTTCCACACCGGAAGAAGTTGTCACTTCCACGCCGGAGATAGTGGAAACTCCGCCACCGCCGGCAGTGGTAATTAACGAAATTGCCTGGGCCGGGACAGCGTCAAACAAAGCAAGCGACGAGTGGATCGAATTATACAGCAACGCGACATCCACGATTGATTTGTCCGGCTGGAAAATTTTGGTTGATGATATCAGAGAAATTAAATTATCCGGCGCGATTCCGGTCGGCGGGTATTATTTGTTGGAACGAACAAAAGACAAAACCGTTGCTGATATTACGGCTGATAATATATTTACTTTAGCCGGCGGATTAAATAATAATGGCGCGCGATTAAGATTGATTAACAACATTGGCGATGTGGTTGACGAAGTTGACGCATCCGGCGGTTGGTTTGCCGGCGACAGTGTTAAATACCGTTCCATGGCGCGTAAAAGCGCGACTGCGAGCGGGAATGATCCGAACAATTGGTTTTCCAGCCAAGGCTTGCCGGCAAAGGGCAAAGTTGACGGCGGCGGCGTGATTTATGGCTCGCCGAAGTTTTCCAATTACGGTTATTGGCTGTTAAACGCGCCGACTTTTTATTATTCTAATTTGATTGGGGCTGATAAAGTTTTGACTTTAACCAAAACCAACAGTCCGTATATTATTGATTATCGAACCGATATTCCAGCCGGTTATTCTTTGAAAATTGAGCCGGGGGTGGTTTTGATTGGTCTGGATAAGACATCATATTTGTCAGTTGCCGGAAAATTAATCGTTGACGGTACCGTTGAGGCGCCGGTTGTTTTTACTTCCGTTTTGGATACTAATTATGTTCAAATCAATCAATCAAATTTATCCGGTTCAGCCGCGCCGGGCGATTGGTCCAGAATTAAAGTTGAGCCGGGCGGAAGTTTTATTGGCAGTTTTGTTAAGTTTTTATACGGCGGGCGGACGCTTAAGAGAAATCCTGGTTCTACGCTCCCGCCTTATCTTTATTCCAATATCATTCTTAATTACGGCGGTTCGGTAAATTTGAACAACGCGGAATTTTCGTTTAGCTATTTTGATTCCGGCGCTAACAATGAACAATACAGCGCGCTTTTTTATGTTGAAGCCCCGAATGGTTATGACGCGTCGTTGACAGTCAACAATAGTAATTTTGACGGCGGGTGGCGAGCGATAAAAATTTTCAGACAGGGGAATGGGCAAACAATTACCACAAATTTAGCCGGCGACACTTTTCAAAATTTTCAAAATCCAAATCAACTGATTAAATCCGCGCGGGATTTCGTCAGCCTATCAGATAGCGTGTTTAAAAATAACGCGAGCGATAATATCGGTGTTGATTCATGGACTTTAACCGGGAACCAGACTCTTAAAGCGGACACTCAATATCTTTTTAATTTTGTTTCCATTCCCGCCGATATTACTTTAACTCTTGACCCGGGCGTTAAAATTAAACTGCCGGAATATGGCGCGTTTGAAGCCGAAGGCTCAATTCAAGCCAACGGTACCGCGGAACAGTCGATTGTTTTTGAAACACAGACTCCGGGAGAGAGGTGGGGCTATGTCAAATTGAAAAATTCAGATTCAACTTTTAATTACACCAATTTTGTCGGCGGCAATCGCAGTAATCAGGGCGATTCGAAAGACCGCGGCGTGCTGAGAGTGGAAAATTCCACGCTTAATTTAAACAACGTATCTATTTTAGACTCCCGCGCTCCCGGCAACGCGATTCATTCTTTGAATTCCAATTTGAATATATCCAATTCCACCATCGGCAACGCGGAAGAACCGGATTTTGATATGACCGGAATAGACACCGACAGCGGTTCGGTTATTTTGGATAATGTTATTTTGCAGAATCTAAAATTCGGCATTCGCGGAGATTTTAACAGCGAGGGCTTGCTTCCGCATCTGGAATTAAACAATATGCCCGCGGAGAATTTTATCAATGTTGAGCGCCCGTGGGACCCAAATACGTGGTTTAGTCCGGCAGAATAACAAAAAATCCCGCCATAGCGGGATTT
>JACRPD010000035.1 GCA_016214105.1 Candidatus Magasanikiibacteriota bacterium | reverse complement strand
GTGTGCGCGGCAAACAGGAGGTAAGGATTTTGTATACTTTTCATGAAAATCGCGCGGTACTTTTGCATGGGTTTGTAAAGAAGTCACAGAGAATAGCTAAGAAGGAGTTGGCGGCAACAGTTTTGAAGCTGCAAGCGCTTGACACATTATAACGTATATGTTATAATATAAACATATGAAATCATACTTACAATTTAAAAAACAGCTTTTAAAAGATAAGGAAATTCGTCGTAACTATGAAAAATTGGATACGGAATTTGCGTTAGCTAAAGCCATTATTGAGATGCGAAATAAGAGAGGACTGACGCAAGCGGTACTTGCAAAAAAGATTGGCACCAAACAGTCATCGGTCGCTCGGCTTGAATCTGGTAACTATAACCCTTCCATTGCTTTTTTAGGGAAGGTGGCTTTGGCGCTGGACGCAAGATTAAAGGTGTCGCTTTTATGAGATTGGGACAAGAAAGCAGTTTACGAGCTTCACAAAAACCAAAACACCCATTTCGCGGGTGTTTTGGTTTATCCTTAATATTATTCGTAAAAAATATTCAGGGTATTCCGCAGGCAACACTGTCCTTTCCGTTTCGCGATGGTCGCGAGGCGAAGACTCCCAATTGAAAAGAGCTGATTATTATATATCATATCTTGTCTAAAAATTCAATACTTACTTACACTATTTTGACAAATTAGAAAGTAATTGGTATACTTAAGCTATAAAAATATGACTTTGAAATTAACAACAACCTATCATTTGGAAGGCAAGTTTTACGTCGCGTATTGCGCGGAATTGGGAGTAACTTCACAGGGGGAAACGTTGGAGGAGGCGGAAAAGAATTTGCGTGAAGCGATTGAATTATATTTGGAAGACGCTCCGGTAGAAAATTTGTCAAGATACACCGAGCATCCGCTGATAAGGACGCTGGATTTGAATTTGGCGTAGTATGGTTGGAAGATATAATAATTTTTCAGGCCACGGAGTTATTAAAATTTTACAGAAGCAATTTGGCTTCGTTTTTGTTTCACAGAAGGGTAGCCATATAAAATTAAGGAAAATTGATGGTGAGAAAGTAATTACAGTAATCATTCCTGCCCATAGAGAATTGGCAGAAGGGACACTGCATAATATTTTACGTCAAGCAGAAGTTGAACCAGAAAGTTTTTTGAGATTTAGGTAGCGCGTGTTGATTGTATGGTCTCATGATTGTATGGTCTCTTGACAACTTTTCACCAATAATATACAATATCGCCATCTTTCAAATGAAAGAACGGAGTAATTTTCTCGCTTAAGGCGGGGGAGTGAAGCCAGACCCTTTCGGGCATCAACGTTCTTCCATGACTATATTAAAAATTTTTATAGTTTTGGAATAATAGCAGAGGCCGAAAAAGGCCTTTTATTATTTTACTTTTTAACTTATTCACTTACTAACTTACACACTTACTTTATGCCAACAATCAACCAATTGTTACGCAAAGGAAGAAGGGACAAGCCAAGCAAGTCGGGCGTGCCGGCGTTGCAGTTTACTTATGACAGTTTGCACCGCAAGAGAACGGAATTGCGTCACGGCGCGCCGTTCAAGAGAGGCGTATGTTTGAAAGTTTATACGGCTACGCCAAAGAAGCCGAACTCCGCTTTGCGTAAAGTCGCGAAAGTTAGAATTTCAAATGGCGTTGAAGTTATCGCGTACATTCCGGGTGAAGGACACAATTTGCAAGAGCACTCCATTGTGTTGATCCGCGGCGGACGGGTGAAAGACTTGCCGGGCGTGCGTTATCATATTGTGCGCGGCGTTTATGATACTCAAGGCGTGGAAGGCCGCAAACGCGGGCGTTCAGTTTACGGCGCGAAACGACCGAAAGCTAAAAAGTAATCCAATCATTTAATATTTTTTTATGCCAAGAAGCAAACAGATAGCCAAACGGACCATCGCGCCGGATCCAAGATTCAATAATCTTATTATCGCCAAATTTATTAATGTGATTATGAAGAACGGCAAAAAGACCGTGGCGCAAGATATTGTTTATGGCGCTTTGGCAGTATTAAAAGAAAAAAAACAGGCGAAAGATGAGGTAAAATTATTTGAAGAAGTGATGGACGCGATTCGTCCGGCGGTTGAAGTCCGTTCTCGCCGCGTTGGCGGCGCTAATTATCAGGTGCCAATGCCGGTTTCATCCGATCGCCAAAACGCTTTGGCGTTTCGCTGGCTGATTGCCGCGGCAAAAGCGCGTAAGAGCGGCGGCATGAAGAATTGTTTAGCGTCTGAAATGTTAGACGCGATGGCCGGAACCGGCGGCGCGATTAAAAAGAAAGAAGACACTCATCGCATGGCAGAAGCCAACAAAGCCTTCGCCCACTTCGCTCGGAGACGTTAACCGTGTTTTTTATGCCTAGAGAATATTCATTAGACAAAACCAGAAACATTGGCATCATGGCCCACATTGACGCCGGCAAAACAACCGTAACCGAACGCGTGCTTTTTTATACCGGCAAGAAACACAAAATCGGCGAAGTGCATGACGGCGAGGCGACAATGGACTGGATGGAGCAGGAAAAAGAGCGCGGCATTACCATCACTTCCGCCGCCACCACTTGTTTTTGGAAAGATCACCGAATCAACATCATTGACACTCCCGGCCACGTGGATTTTACGGTTGAAGTGGAACGCTCTTTGCGCGTGCTTGACGGCGCGGTAGCGGTGTTTGACGGCTCGCAGGGCGTGGAGCCGCAGTCGGAGACGGTTTGGCGCCAAGCGGACAAGTATCATGTGCCGCGGGTTTGTTTTGTAAATATAATTGATAAGGCAAAAGAATATCGCGCCAAGCTTTTGGAAAAAGTTGCGGAAGCTGATGAAGCGACAATGAATAAATATTTAGAAAAAAATGATTTATCCGCCGACGAAGTCAGACAGGCGATCCGCAAATTGGTTTTGACTGATGAAATGTATCCGGTGTTTGCCGGCAGCGCTTTGCAAAATATCGGCGTACAAAGAGTATTGGATGGCGTTGTATATTTTCTGCCATCGCCTTTGGATGTGCCGGATGTTATCGCGCACGATCCTGATGATGAAGAAAAAACAATTACGATTAAAGTTGACGATGATAAGCCGTTTGCGGCTTTGGCGTTTAAGGTCGCCACCGATCCTTTTGTCGGCCGACTGACATTTTTTCGCGTTTATTCCGGCAAACTGACCGCCGGAAGCTACCTTTTGAATTCTTCAAACGGCGAGAAAGAAAGAATCAGCCGCATCGTACGTATGCACGCCAATTCCCGCGAAGACGTGAACGACGTGTATGCGGGTGAAATCGCGGCCGCGATTGGTTTGAAAGCGACCACCACCGGCGATACGCTTTGCGATGAAAATCATCCGGTATTATTGGAAAAAATTGTTTTTCCAGAACCGGTTATTTCGGTCGCGATTGAACCAAACAGCAAACAGGACGCGGAAAAAATGGGTATGGCGATGCAAAAATTGGCTGAAGAAGATCCGACATTCCGAATCCATACTGACGAAGAGACCTTGCAAACAATTATTTCAGGAATGGGTGAGTTGCATTTGGATATTATCGTTGACCGCATGCGCCGCGAGTTTAAAGTGGAAGCGAATGTCGGCGCGCCGCAGGTCGCTTACAAAGAAACGATCAGGCAGAGCGCGGAAGGCGAGGGGAAACACATCAAACAGTCCGGCGGCCGCGGTCAATATGGCCATTGCTGGCTGCGTTTGGAGCCACAGGAACGCGGCAAAGGTTTTGAATTTGTGGATGAAACCAGAGGCGGCACGATTCCTCGCGAGTTTATCACTCCGATTGAAAAAGGCGTGAAAGAAGCGTTGAATCGCGGTATTATCGCCGGTTATCCGGTAGTGGATGTAAAGGCGGCTGTTTATGATGGCAGTTATCATGATGTTGACTCTTCTGAAATGGCTTTCAAAATGGCCGGCATTTTGGCGTTTAAGGTCGCCACCGATCCTTTTGTAGGCCGACTGACATTTTTTCGCGTTTATTCCGGCAAACTGACCGCCGGAAGCTACCTTTTGAA
>JACRPD010000079.1 GCA_016214105.1 Candidatus Magasanikiibacteriota bacterium | reverse complement strand
TTTAAGCGAACGCATCGCCAAAAATAAAACAATCGGGTCAACCAAAATCACAAACAGCGACAGAGCGATTGCCGGCATAATCGCCTCTCTCACATCTCCCACCTGCAGCTCACTGCCTAAGACGATAAAAAACAAAACAATAAAAAAATCTCGCAACGGACGCATGCGGCTGCTGATTTCCGGCTGGTATGGCGAAGCGCCCAAAGAGATACCGGCGATAATCGCGCCGATTTCAATATTAAATCCGGCCCAGTAAACCAAACTGGCCACGCCGAAACACCAAGCCACGGTAAAAACGAATAAAAGCTCGCCGCTTTTAGCCACCCGATCCATCAGCTTGGGCAATGAGTAACGGGCCAGCAAAAAAACAAAACCAACCAACAAAACGCCTTTGCCGCCGGTAACTGCCAAAACTCTATACCACGGCTCACTGCCGGCATTCCAGGTGTTTAAAAAGATTAAAGCCACGACCGCGATAATATCTTGAACTAACAACACGCCGATTATAAACCGGCCATAGACTGCTTCCAAATCTTTTTTCTCGCCTAATAATTTTGTAACAATAATCGTGCTGGAAAAAGACAACGCGACCGAGAGAAATATGGAAGAAACCGCGCTAAAATTAAGCAAATACATCAAGACAAATCCCAAAATCACCGTCAAAACAAACTGCCACAATGTCGCTAGTACAACCGCTCTACCCATCCGTTTGATAAAATCAAAATTCAAACTCAACCCCACGACAAACAGCAAAAGCACGATCCCGAACTGCGCGAAAGTGGAAAAAAACGCGGCGCTGTCGTTCACCAAATTCAAAAACAGCGGCCCGGCCGCCAACCCGGCGATAATGTAAGCCACAATCAACGGCTGACGCAAAAGCCGCATCACCAAAGCGATGCTCACGGTAATGCCGAAGATGACGCTGATTTGGAAAAAAATGTTTTCAACCATACGTTTTCAGGATACAGAATGCAGATAACAGGATACACTATAAATTTTCAATTTAACAATTTAGCAATTTCTCACCTACACACTTATTAACTTACACACTTACAAACCCAATCACATTATACCAAACTTTTAGGTTTATTTAAACTTTAGGTGTGCGTTTTAAAGATAATTAAAGCTACTTTTACGGCTCTCTTCAACAAACCAAAAACCATCGCGCCTCTTGCCCGAGCAAACAAACCGATTAAAATAGAAGTCAATCCGCCGGCAGTGACAGTTAAATATGTCTCCGCCATATTATCCGGACCGCCGGTTCCTGCCGACAAAACCTCTTCTTTGTCTTCCGTCAACACGCTGATTACATCTATATCATTTTGTTCGCGCGGTAATAATTGATAACCGGCGCGAGTTGACCCAAGCAAACCTACCGCCTCAACCGTATCACCGACCCGCAATACGCTCTTGTCAATCTCAGCGCCTTTTTTAAAATAGACTTTTATTTATTCGGTACCATCATCAACATACATATATGATGATTTTAATTCGGTAATCTCTCCTTTAATTTTTACCAGCGCGCCCTCCAATTCTTCGCTAATGCTGGCAATCTCTATTTCCTGCGGCAGTGGCAGGCTATCTTGTTTTAATAATTTTATATCCTCGCGGACGCTGGTTTTAATCCGTATTTCTCCATACGCTGATGATATCTCCCCGGTCACTTCAATCAAATCGCCGATTGCCAACAGCGGAAAATCTTTTTTATTCATGTAAACCTGCATGCCGGACGCGCCGTCATCGCTCACCGCGTAAAAATATTGCGAACTCAAAACACCCGGTCGCACCGCCACGATTCCGGTAAATTTAACTCTATCCCCAATATCATTATCTTTAATTTTATCCAACGCGACATCAATCACTTTTTTCTCTTTCATGCTCCCGCTTTTCGGAGCTTGCCCTGAGCGATCCTGAACTTGTTGAAGGAGAGCCGAAGGGTATGTTCGCACATTATTAATCCCCGGTGTAATCTCCGATGTCCAAACCCAATCTCCTGACAACATATCAAACGCGTAACTCGCCCCCTCCACCGCGTTATCATATTCAATCTCAACAACAACATTATTATCTTGATCTAAAATCCTAACCGCGTCATTGGAATTATTTAATACCAAACCGGTCTTGCTCCTCGCTAATAACAAAAAACTCAGTGGCTCAATTATTGTTCCTGCTGGTAAAACATAAGGCCGCGAACCGCCGTCTTCATCGTCTAATTTGTAACCTGACAAATTAATTGCCATATCAGTCGGATTGTACAGCTCAATAAACTCGGCCGAATCTGAACCAACCGGATTAGGCAAAATTTCAGATATTATAATCTGTCCTGCCAAATCCACCCAACCGCCAACATAATCCCCCAAAACGGACACTCTCACAATTTTCTCCGCCGCGTTGCCGCCTGAATCAGTCGCGGTTAATTTTACTGAATATCCGCCAATTTTGTTATACGCGTGTTTAATCACATCGCCCGCTTGCCCTGAGCGAACGGAGTGAGTCGAAGGGCTATCGCCAAAATCCCAATTAAATTTAATCGCGTCTCCGTCCGGATCAGTGGTATCTGACGCGTCAAAAGTTATCTCCTCGTTTAACGAAGCCTCCGTACTAAATTCCAAAACAATCATCGGCGCCGCGCTTTTGCCTTCAATAATATTTTCTTTGTTGATCGTAGTTTTAATCGTCCATTTCCAAGCGCCATCCTCGCGCCGCGCGTAACTTTGATCTTCGGCCGCGACGCCTTCGTACTTTACTTTATCAACCAGCGCGCCGGTTTGATTATATAATTTTACTTCTTCTTGCCCGGAATTATTCAAAGCGACGCCGGTTAATTCCCGTTTAAACGCAATATAGCCGTTGGCTGGAATCATCCCCTGATTTATTTTGTATTTTTTCTCACTGGAGTCGCCCAATTGCCAACCGCTCAAATTAATTTGGCTGTCTCCTAAATTACGGAGTTCAATAAATTCTTCGGTTGTGTCCGAACCTTTGGGATTGGGAAATATTTCGTTAAGAATAGCCGGCGAAGAAATTATTATCGCTTCCGAAATTTTTTCTCCTTGCGGATTTAGGCTGACGATTTTATTCGCCGCGCCTCTGGTAATTTGTCCGGTAAGCGCGAAATCGTAATAATCATTATCCGTGTCGCGGCCGTCAATCTTTCTCGCCAAAGACAGCGGGTCTTCGGCCGAAGGCGCGTTGTCGTTTAAACTGCCGTCATTCCAATTTCCATAAGTAAGCTGGTCAATTGTTTTTCCACTCGGATCAGATAAGATAATAATGTCGCCGGAATTATTTAAATTCCCGGCTGGATTATTAACGACAAAAAAACCATGTGGTAAAATTTGGCCGTCTAAATTCGTCCGCGCCTCACTCCCGTCTTCCAACCACCACTGGCGCAAATCAATTGTTGTATTAGAATTATTAAAAAGCTCAATAAATTCATCTGCGTCGTCAGTCGGGTCAGATACGATTTCGTTTATTACCACTAAGCCGGCCCGATAAGAAACGGTAGATTTGGTTTGTGGAGAAGACGAGCCGCCGCCTTGCCCTGAGCTTGCCTGCGGTGAGCTTGCCGAATCCGCCGAACTATTTGATTGAACCGGCTGAACCGGCGCGGTGATTTGATTAACAGCGTTTTTTGTCAAAGTCGTAGTTTCAAACCAATCGCTCGCGTCATTGCCGGTGTCTCCGCTTTCAGCGGAACGGGCAATTGAATGCGGATCAGAAACCGCCGGCGCGTTATCCGCGATGTTTCCATCGTCATAAACTCCATAAGCAACTTGGTCAACAATCTGATCTGCGGTATTTTTTAAAATAATTATGTCGCCGTCATTGTTTAGTTTATTGCTGGATAATTCAACCACAAAAAATCCGCTCGCCGCAATGGTGCTGGTCGGCGCCGCGATCTGGCCAACATTGTCAAACAGTTTCCAGCCGGTCAAATCAATCGTTGAACTGGAAAAATTATATAATTCAATCCATTCTTTCTCACCCGATGCCGGATCAGAAACAAATTCATTAATTACAACGGAAGTGGTGACGATTGCTGAGATTGTTGTAGTTGTTGCAGTTGTAAAACTGTCCGTTTGCAATGTGGTGCTGGTGGCGATTGAATCAGAACTGATGGAGGAAACGCTGCCGTACCAATAATTTTGCGCTCCGGCTGTATCAGAATCAGGGTGCTCAGCCCAATTACCGGCCTCGCTCGCGGCAACTGATGAACTTTTTCTTTCTAACGAGTTGTTGGTTATGGCAGAGTAATTAAACTCTTCAATTAAATTTCCGCTATTATCTTTTAGTCCAATCGTTTCACCGCCCTTATTTAACGTACCCCACGAACTATCAAAAACAGCGGCGCTGACGCCGGCGTGTTCAGAAAAAAATTTTAAATCATCTTGTGTTATTATCGCATATTCTCCTTCATCAATTAAATAATCCCGCGGAGTCGATGAAACGGATAATTCCAGTCCGTGATTCGTCCCGCCTTCCAAAAACTTCCAATCGGCTAAATCAACCGCCACGTCGCTGTTATTATATATCTCAATCCACTGATAACCGCTCCCCGCGCAGCCGGTCGGACAGATTTCATTTATAATTACACTGCCGACGGCTTTGACCGGAGTTAAAAATAAAAAAATTCCCACTGAAAAAATCGTGAGAAACAAATTGACAGACATTTTAATTGTCATACCTCCTTAATTAAAAAATCTTTTTGATATTTTAACATTATTGCAAAAAACTTGCAAAACTACAAAAATAACGTGGCTAACAGCACCTCTGTGGATAAGAAAGTAATGTCTGAAACGAACAGCTCACCCTTATTTTTTATTGGCGACGACATTCAAGCCCAAAAGCTTTTAAGCCGCAATGAATTAAACTCCTTAAAAGAAATCATCGGGGACAATAAATTGCTCGTGATTGACGAGGCGCAAAAAATTGAAAACATTGGACTGTCACTAAAACTCATTGTTGATAATCTACCGGTAATGATCGTCGCCTCCGGATCATCCTCTTTTGATTTGGCCAACAAACTCAACGAGCCCTTAACCGGCCGCACCGCCACGCTGTGGCTTTACCCGCTTTCTTATCAAGAGGTTCATAAAAAATATCGTTTGGATTCTAAAGATATAGTCATGGAAGAAATTTTGCGTTTTGGCATGTTTCCAAAAGTACACAGCATATCCGGAACGCGAGAAAAGGAAGACTATCTTTATGAATATCTGAATAATTATCTTTATAAAGATATTCTAATTTTGGAAAACATAAAAAAACCAAAGAAAATACTGGATTTGCTGGCACTTTTGGCTTTTCAAATCGGCCGCCAGGTTTCTATCGCTGAATTGGCCAGAAATTTACAGATAACGCAGGTGACGGTGGAAAAATATTTGAACGCTTTGGAAAAAATGTTTGTGCTGATAAATTTACGCGGATTTTCCAGAAATTTAAGAAAAGAAATCACCAAAACCTCGAAATATTATTTCATGGATTTAGGGTTGCGCAACGCCTTAATCCGCAATTTTAATCCTTTGGGTCTCCGGTCTGACGCGGGCGAGTTGTTTGAAAATTGGTTCATTGTGGAAAGAATTAAAGCGATAAGCAATTCCGGCAAACACGCCAATTTTTATTTTTGGCGCACTTATGATCAAAAAGAAGTTGATTTGGTGGAAGAACGCGATGGAAAGCTATTTGGCTATGAATGCAAATGGTCGGTTAACAAAACTCCCAAACCACCCAAGGAGTGGCTTGGCAATTATTCCAATGCCAGCTATCAAATAGTAAACAGGGATAATTTTGAAAAGAGTCTGTTGTAAACTGACAAAAGCCTCGATTATCAGAAGCTTTAGTAAAAAATAGAAAGAATTATTCCACCTAACTTTTCATGGCTTCTTAACAAAGCGAGCCATGGTCTCCTTAAATTTTGCTTCTTTGTCTGCGTTGTCCATATATTATGAAAAACAATCAAATTTTTCCGAGCTCTCCTAATGCCGTATCAATCGCTGCTTGTAGTTTCCCAGCGCCGCCCAATAATCCTGGTTTTTCTCTCCTTGCTTGTTTTAACTCTCCAACAGCGCCCCGCACAACCTCCGCCAATCTTTGGTTTTCTCTACGTAAATGATCTGCCTCGTCTGCTGATTGTCTGGCTCTCCGCTCTGATTCATCGATTACTGATCTAGCACTATCGTTTTCTCTGGTAAGTTGACCAATCCTTTGCGCGGACGCGCGAGCTGCTTCTTTCATTTCTTGCAACCGTGCGTCAAGCGTGCGCGCCTGTGTTTGTAGATCCTCCGCCTGCGCCTTATCGCCCGCCGCACGGGTCACTGCCGCTTCATAGTCGCGAATAATACCCTGCGCGTCTCTTTTCAATAATCCCGCGATTCTGACAGCTTGCTCCGTGGTGTAAACATGAAACTCGCCATCTGGACCGCGCACATCAAAAGCGCGTTCGGCTTCAATCTGTGGCGCGGACAACTGCCCAAGCAAACGCGCGTGTTCGCCATCCACTTCCCGCGCGTTCTGTCCGGGTTCCACAAAAGCTCCCAACTTTGATTTTTTCCAACCGGCCGCGGATAATTCTTTAGAAAGGTCGCCAAATTCTGATTTTTGTCCATACTGGTCTTTACTTATTCCCGCGTCAACCTTTTCATGAGCAAGCCGAAGATTTAATAGCTTACCTTTTCCAGCAAAAACTTTTGCCACAAAATCGCCAACTGTTGGGTACTTTGCCAAAAACTCCGCTTGTTGCGACAGGTATTCTTTTCTTTTCGGGTCTTTTCTTTCATCGGCTGACAGTTCATGGGAAGTCCGTGCGTAAAATTCTCTCGCCTGCCCAAACATATTTTCCCGATTATCTACAAATATAAACTCTCTGTTCATTTCCGGTATCTGTGAACGAAAAAAATAAACTGGCAATTCACTGTTTAAAAGCTTAGCCGGCGCAGTTCCTTGAATACCGGGATGCGTCTCCCAATCCTTGCCAATAATTTGACCGGCTGGAGTAAGTTTTCTGTAAGCTGGACCAAAGGAAGCTTGTAAGGCATAATTATCTGGAAAAGAAACCGTAAACTCCCCATATTGACCCAAAATTTTCTGGGCTAACGGATTTTTCAGTGGCGCATGGCCTTTGTCTCTCCAAAAATCCCACGACACGTCTGACTCCCGCTTGCGTAATGTCCCGACATGGTCGCGAATGGCCACCAAAGCATCTTTTAAAATTGTTTCATCGTGTTCATCTGCTAAGGACTCGTCAATTATCAAACGGTTTACACTTAACGCCAACCTTTCGCGTGAAAGCTGTGTTTCCAGTGATATAACTAATTTTTCAGAATTTCTAATTTCTTGTGCCACCCAGTTTTTAAGATCGGCGCTCGATACCTTCTGCCCTTGCGCCACACGCATCCCCGCCTGCCGCGCATTCCAAGACGCATCGTCCACATAATCATTTTTTAACTCTGTCTCCTGTTTTTTTGACTTTGTTATTTTTTCTCTGGTTTCCGCCAACACTTTTTCCAAATTTGTTAATCTGCCATCCACTACCGGACGCAAGAGAAATTCCGTAATTTCTTGTTTCAGCCCCTTTTCTCGCTCTTCCGGACTATTTGGGTCATATTCAACCAATTTAACCAACGGGCTATCAATCAACTCTTTAAATTTCTTGGCAAAATCCGACTCCTCGCCTTTATGTTTCTTTTTAACTTCTTCTAAAGCATCGACCGCGGCTGTTTTGATTTCTTCAAAAAGTTTATCGTGTAATTTCTGCAATTCGTCAATTTTATCAAGCACTGTTTTGGTTTTAGGTTCAATACCAACAATCTTTCTTAACGCGTCTCCGGTTTTTCTAAGCGCGGTAATTTTTTCATGAATCCCTTCCGGAGCTGCCACTCCTGTCTCATTTCCCAACGCGTCAAACGCCCATTCATAGGCGCATTCTTCAACAAAATTATCATCTGACTTGAGAGCTGTGAATCTTTGTTGTAGTTCCTCGGTTTCCTCTATCGCCTTCGCCTTGGCTCTCTTTTTTGTTTCTATCTTGCCGGCCTCTGCTCTGGCGCCACTGCTCTGAGCCTCTTGCGCGGCTTGATCAAGCTCTGCGATCAACTTATCTGCTTCAGAAACCGGTTCTGTTACTTCTACCCCCGTTGGTTGTTCTGGCCTCTCTGATATTTTGTCAGACATATGTTTAAAGTTAAAGATTACTGAAGTGCTCGAGGCGGGAATCGAACCCGCACGGCATTGCTGCCAAAGGATTTTAAGTCCTTCGTGTATACCAGTTTCACCACTCGAGCAAGTTACAACATGCTAACATTATAACCCAACCGTTCAAAAAATCAACCCTGCCCTTCGCGAAGAGCGGAGCGAGCCTCTTGCCACCAAACTAAGCAGTGTTATAATACAAGCACCAAATCGCCCTTAATTCATAATTCAAAATTCTTAATTCCTCGCCATATGCTAGTCAAAGATGTAATGTACACCGACGTCGTCTGCCTCAAAAACGGCATGAACTTTTTAGAGGCCGCGGAGTTATTTTTGCAAAACAAAATCAGCGGCGCTCCGGTTTTGGATTCAGCCGGCAACTTGGTCGGGGTGTTGTCGGAAAAAGATTTGTTCCGAGCTCTTTATCCGAGTTACCAGAGTTTTTATCAGAATCCAACACCATTTCTAAATGAAAAAGAGCTGGAAGAAACAGCTCAAGATGCCAAAGAAAAAACAATCGATCAAATTATGTCTCGCCGCGTTGTTACCACCACGCCAAACACTCACGTGCTCAAAGTCGGCGGCTTGATGATCGCTTCCGGCATCCACCGCGTGCCGGTGATGGAGAGTGGAAAAATCGTCGGCATGGTTTCGCGCGGAACTATTTATCGCGCGGTGTTAAGATACACGTTTCCGGAGATAAAAGAGTAATATAAAAAATCCCTCCCCCTCTCCTACAAGGAGAGGGGTTCTTTTTGCCCATTTTTTTATTAATCCACCTCCCCAAAACAAACAACAAATCACTCAAACGATTAAGATATTGTTTGATTATTGGATCAACCGCGTATTTTTCTGACAACCCAACCACTCGTCTTTCCGCGCGGCGGCAGACAGCGCGAATGTAAAAACATAACGCCGCTTCCTCGCATCCGCCGGGGATAATAAAATTTTTCAACCGCGGCAAATCTTTTTCCATCGCGTCAATCCACTTTTTCAAGTGGGTAAGTTTGTAAGTGGGTAAGTTTGTAAGTGGGCGACTGGATTTTGACATCTGCGCACCTGCCAAATGGGCGCCAACGACAAAAAGCTGTCGTTGAATATCCAATAGTCGTTTTGCTTCCCGAAGAAAATCTTCAATGATTTCTTCAACCAACATCCCGAGCAAAGAGTTCAGCTCATCAACTTCGCCAATCGCTTCCATTTCCAAACAGCACTTCCTCACCCTCTTCCCGCCCAATAACGATGTCTCCCCCTTGTCGCCGGTTTTGGTGTAGATTTTTGGCATAATACAAAATACAAAAACACATAACTCAATTAACATAACACAAAAAAACTGAAGAGTGTGTTCGTTTTGTTTTGTTAATTGTGTTTTGTGTTCTGTCGTTTACGAACACCCCAAACTATCCCCGCAATTCAAACACTTATAACAACTCCCGTTCCTGACCGTGATATGCCCGCAAGTCGGACAAGCCGGCGCGTCGCCCATCATCTTGCCCAATGACTGGCTTATGCTGTCTTTTTGTGGGCCAATGTTAGGTAATGTGGCTTGGATTTCTTCGACTGTGTTATTAACACCGCCAACGTCTGCTTGCGGACGACCAAAATCAATTGTTTCTTGCAGAACACCCGCCCGAGCAAGCTTAGCTAAATTTTCAAATTTATTTTTTTGTATTCCCTGCGTCGGCACTTGAACAAAATCCATTCGACCTAAATATTCCATTCCTAAAATTCTAAACACAAAATCAATTACCGAGGTGCACATTTTAACATTAGGATGGTCGGTCATTCCTGATGGTTCAAAACGAGTGAAGGTAAAATTCTCCACGTATTTTTCCAATGGCACGCCGTATTGCAAACCCATAGAAACATTAATCGCGAACATATTCAACATACTGCTGAAAGCCGAGCCCTCTTTATACATATCAATAAAAATCTCGGCCAATTTCCCGTCCGGATACTCGCCGGTTCGCAACCAAATTTGCGATTTTCCGCCAATGGTCGCGGAAACCGTTATGCCGCTCCGCTTGGCCGGCAATCGCCTTTTTTCGCCATGCAAATACACCCGCCGTTCTGCCACCTGGCCATCGCGATGATATGATATTGTCGGTGTTTGAATGCCAGACAAACTGACATGCTGGCTCAAAATCTCGCTTGCCTG
>JACRPD010000077.1 GCA_016214105.1 Candidatus Magasanikiibacteriota bacterium | reverse complement strand
GGTTTAGTGATTACGAAAATCTTTACATTCACTATCAGTTTCAAAATCGGACAAACACCACTGCCGCGTTTTACACCAGTCTCGTTGTCATAAAGAAAAATCTTTTCCAAAGATTCAACGGTTTTGACGAACGGATTAGAATTCCGGAAGATATGGAACTCGGACAGCGGCTGCTTGCCGACGGCCAGGTTATTAATTTAGATAAAACAATACAATTTTCACACCAGAACCATTTTACGCTTTATTCTTACATTAAAAAACAAATTAAAAAAACATCGGGGATCTTAAAAATCAAGCTAAGAAACATAAAAAGCGGACAGGGAAATAAAAAGTGCTATGACGCCAGCTTGCTTTTCCAGCTCGGAGTTCCAATATCATTATTAATACCATTAAATCTCGCGTTATCATTAACTTTCTTATCATTAATCCCATTATATATCGCCGGCGGAATCGTAATTTTCTTAATCTTGTCAAACATAAAAATGCTTTTTTACATGTATTCCAAACGCAACTTTAGTTTTTTTATTTTTAGCAGTCTATTTTTAATCTTTAATTACTGGATGTACGCTCTCGGACTTGGTTACGGATTGACGACTTTTTTAGCCGGGAAAAAATATTAATATGATTATAAACTATCTTAGAGCCATAACCAGATTATTTTATAAAGGAAATCTCGGCCCTCTGTATCTTATACATTTTATTACCAACAAATGCAACGCGAAGTGTAAGCATTGTTTTTATTGGCAAAGCCTCAATACACATGAAAAAACCCTAACCGTTGAGGAAATAGACAAAATGACAAAACACCTGGGTAGAATGCTATTTGTCAATTTAACCGGCGGAGAACCATTCTTGCGGCCGGATGTCGCGGAAATAGCAAAAGTCTACTACAAAAATACCAAACCGATAAACATCACCATACCAACCAATGGCATTTTGACGGAAAAGATCGCGAAAGACACTGAAGAAATATTGCGCGCTTGTCCGCGCACCACGCTCGCGATTAAATTTTCCATTGACGGCACGGAAAAGACGCATGATGACATCAGGGGTTTCGCCGGAATCTTCAACAGTCTATTGAACACGTACAACAGATTAAACGAGCTCAAAAAGAATTACCATAATCTTGATATATATTTTACGACGGTTGTTTCAAGCGCCAACCAAAATAATCTTGACGATCTTTTTAATTTCATGAAAGAAAACCTCAAAGATAATACCTGGCTAGTGCTTTTGGCCAGAGGCGACACCAAAGATCCGACAATTAAAAATTTTGACGAAAAAATATATAAGGCGTTCGCTGAAAAAATCAGGAATACCTTTGGAAATAAATCGAGATTATTTTTTTCCGAATTGTTGTTAGCGAGAGATAAGGTGAGCGATGATATCGTGTACAAAACAACCGTTGAAAACAAATACCTATCCCCTTGCTACGCCGGGCGCACGGCCGGAGTGATAGATGAAAATGGCAATATCAAACCGTGCGAAATCTTGAGCGACACTTTTGGAAATATTCGAGATTATGATTATAATTTTAAAAAACTATGGACAGATGTTAAAGCAAAAAAAATCCGAAAAAAAATACTTGATACCAAATGCTTCTGCACGCACGAATGTTTTGTCGGAAATAACGTGATATTCAACCTGATGATGTGGCCGAAAATCATTGCTAAATTATTAAGGAAATAGGCGCTTATGAAAAGCAGGATACCGTGCGTAATTTTGGCCGGCGGGATAGGCACGCGCATGTCTCACTTTACGAAAGATATTCCCAAATCAATGATTCCGGTGAACGGCATCCCCTTTATCGGGCGCCAGCTTGAACTGCTGGCGCGCAACGACATTACCGACATTATACTGTCCATCGGCTACAAAAGCGGCGCGATACGCGATTACGCCGGTGATGGCAAAAAGTGGAATATCAGTGTCAAATATATTGATGAGGGGGATGAATTGAGAGGAACCGGCGGAGCGATTCGGTTTATTGAGGAAAATAAAATTTTGCCGGCAAAATTTTTTCTGCTCTACGGCGATTCTTATCTGGATGTTGATTATAAAAAAATCTGGAAAACATTTGACAAACTCGGCAAACCGGCGCTGCTGACGGTCTTAAAAAATAGCGGAAACTGGGACAATAGCAACACGATCTTCAAAAACGGAGCGCTTATCTTGTATGATAAATTCGCGGAAGATAAAAGCAAGATGAAATATGTTGACTACGGCTTGGCGATTTTAACAAAAAAAATCTTACAAAAATATTTTTTTGAGAAAAAAATATTTGATCTGGCGGATATCTATAATTTATTAAGCAAAAAATCATTGCTGGCCGGCTACGAAGTCAAAAATAGGTTTTATGAAATCGGCTCAAGCAGAGGGTTAAAAGAGCTGGGCGATAAATTAAAAGAAAAAATATGAATGAAAAATACATTATTCTTGGCGGCGCGGGCTTCATCGGCGGCCATTTTGTTGATCATTTGCTGGATAATAATCTGGCGGCGCGAGTTACTATTTATGATAATTTTTCCTCCGGCAGAGAATGGCACTATGAACGGCACTTAAAAAACAAATCGCTTAACGTGGTTAGGGGCGATTTAAAAGATTTAGAAAAATTAAAAACCGCCATGGCCGGCCATGACATTGTAATACACTTGGCTTCCAACCCTGACATCGCCAAAGCCGCGACTGAACCGGATATTGACTTTTGGGAAGGAACATACTTAACTCAAAACGCGGTGGAAGCCATGCGTGTCACTTCAGCTAAAAAGATTCTCTACGCGTCCGGCAGTGGTGTTTACGGGGATTTGGGCGAAGTGGAAGCGCACGAAGATTATGGCCCGCTTATTCCCATATCAACCTATGGCGCTTCTAAACTGGCTGGAGAGGGTTTGATATCAAGTTATTGCCACATGTTCGGATTAACCGGAAAAACTTTCCGTTTTGGCAATGTAGTCGGCTCCAGACAGACCCACGGCGTTGGTTTTGATTTTGCTAGACGCCTGCTCAAAAATCCCTCTGAATTGACAATACTCGGTGATGGCATGCAGAGTAAGTCTTATATCCACGTCAGTGATATAATACACGCGGTTTTACTCGCGAGCGCGAAAGAAAATAAAAATTTTAACGCCTACAATGTGGCAACCGGAGATTATATAACCGTCGCGGAAATTGCCGAATTGGCAGTGGACATTTTAGGCTTGCGCGACAAACCGCCAAAATTCATCTACACCGGTGGAAATCGTGGCTGGAAAGGCGATGTGCCAATTATCCGCCTTAACACAGATAGAATAAAAAATCTTGGCTGGACTTGCAAAAAAAATACCAAAGAAGCGTTGACGGTGTCAATAAATTCAATGATTGAAGATATGAAAAACGGATTAATTTAAAAAATAATATCTAATAAAAAAATATGGACAAAAAACCCATTGCCTTTATCACCGGCATTACCGGCCAAGATGGCTCATACCTCGCGGAGCTTTTGCTTGAAAAAGGGTACGAAGTACATGGACTCGTCAGGAGAAACTCCGTCTTGTTTAATTACGCGAGAATAAGCCATCTTCATGGGTCGGGAGAAAAAGAAAGGAGAGTGGTTTTGCATTATGGAGACATGACTGATCCGGTGTCATTAACGCATATCTTGTCAAATGCGAGGCCGGACGAAATTTATAATATCGCCGCGCAGTCGCACGTGCAGGTATCATTTGAAACGCCGATATATACGGCGCTGACCTCGGGCATTGGCGTTCTTAATCTAATCGAGGCCGTACGGGCGCTAAAATTAAATTCAAAAATATACCAGGCATCCACTTCGGAACTCTATTCCGGCGATAAGTCGGAAGCGCCGCAGAATGAACTCACGCCTTTCAAGCCAAAAAGCCCGTATGGCGCCGCGAAACTCTACGCATTTGAAATCGCGAGAATCTATCGAGAAAGCTATGGCATGTTCATAACCAACGGCATACTTTTCAATCATGAATCGGAACGGCGCGGTGAAAACTTTGTCACCAGAAAGATAACTTTGGGAATACGCGACATTTTGCTGAAAAAAAGAGAATACCTGACGCTCGGCAATTTAAACGCGCGGCGCGATTGGGGATACGCGCCGGAATACGTGGAATGCATGTGGAAGATGATGCAGCAAAAAAATCCTGACGATTTTGTCATTGCCACAGGCGAAACACATTCTGTCAAAGAATTCGCCGATGAAGCGTGCAATCTTGCCGGTCTTGACGCGGATAAAATCATCCGTGTGTCTGACCAGTATAAACGGCCAAATGAAGTGGAATATTTGTGCGGAGACGCCGCAAAGGCGCGTAAAATTCTGGACTGGCAGCCAAAAGTGCGATTTAAAGAACTGGTAAAAATTATGGTAACAAAAGAATTGGAAGGGGTAGGGATTAAAATATAAACATATGATCAATCTCACTGAAAAAAATGTCTTAATTACCGGCGGAAAAGGATTTATTGGAAATTTTGTAGTAAATAATCTGCGAGAAAAACGCGGCGTGCCTGCCAACCAAATTATTATTCCGGACAGCAAAAAAGACGACCTGCGCTCGCTTGAAAACTGCGAACGGCTGATTAAGGAAAACAAAATCAATATTATTATACACTTGGCCGCTATCGTCGGCGGCGTCAACTTTAGCAACAAATTCCCGGCGACGCAATATTACAATAATATATTAATGGATTTGCAAATTGTGGAAGCGGCAAAAAACTGCGGCGTGGAGAAAATCGTGCTGGTGAGCAGTTCATGCGCTTATCCGCGCGATACTTCGTATCCGCTCAAAGAAGAGAATCTTTGGAACGGCCTGCCTCAAGAAACAAACTGCGCCTACGGAATTGGAAAGAGAATCCTCACGGTGCAAGCGGAAGCGTATTTCAAACAGTATGGATTGAACTCTGCCGTAATCCTGCCTAACAATGCTTATGGGCCCGGCGACAATTTTGATCCGGAAAATTCCCATGTCATACCATCGCTCATACGCAAATGCCTTGAAAAACAAATGCCGTTAATCGTGTGGGGTGATGGCACTCCGACCAGGGATTTCTTATACGTGGAAGATTTCGCCGAGGGAGCGATCCTGGCGGCTGAAAAAATGAACTATGAAGATGGCAGTGTTAATCTCGGCAGCGGCACGGAGACCAGCGTGAAAGAATTGGTCGCCGCGATAATGGAGCTGACGGAATACAAAGGAGAGGCCATTTACGACCACAGCAAACCCGGCGGACAGCCAAAACGCTCCGTGAATATTGAAAAGGCACAAAAAATCCTTGGCTTTGAGCCAAGGCACAGTCTAAAGAAAGGATTAAAAGAAACAATTGAATGGTACAAAAATCAGACTCACGCTTGAAGCGCTTTGCCCAATACCGCCAGAATGTTTTCTTCGCTAAAATTATTT
>JACRPD010000076.1 GCA_016214105.1 Candidatus Magasanikiibacteriota bacterium | reverse complement strand
GGCGGAATGGAGCTGAAAATTGTCGGATTTTAATTCCGGAATATAGCGCCGGCGGCCGAACAAGGTTTCAACATAGCCTTCTTTTTTTGCGAACTCCAAGGTTTGATCAATATATTTTTTCACGCTGGAAAATTTGGCAAAATATTTTTTTATAACATCTTTCGCCTGCCATTGCTGCATTTTTGTCCGCCACGCCAGCCCGTAAGAACCCATGCCATACAGCACCCCGAAATTAACCGCTTTGGCCGCATAGCGCATTTCTTTTGTTACTTTTTCCAAAGGCACATCGTTGATGACAGCGGCAGTCGCTTGGTGGATGTCCTCGCCTCGCTTAAACACCTCAATCATCGTCTCGTCTTTTGCCAGCGAAGCGACAATGCGCAATTCAATTTGGGAATAATCCGCGGCGATTAAATTATTTCCGGCTTCGGCGATAAACGCGTTGCGAATTTCTTTGCCCAAATCCGTTCTGATTGGAATATTTTGCAAATTCGGTTCCGAACTGGACAGCCGTCCTGTTGTTGTTACGGCTTGATTGAATGTGGTATGAATGCGTCCGGTGGTTTTGTTTACCAACGTTGGCAAAACATCCACATAAGTGTTTTGCAGTTTTGCCAATTCGCGATAATCGCGGATCAGACTGATAATCGGATGCGTATCAATCAGTTTTTCCAATTCCGCGTCAGCGGTTGAATATCCGGTCTTGCCTTTTTTAACCCCCTCGCTCGGCAATTTTAATTTATCAAATAAAATATCGCGCAACTGCGTGGGCGAAGCGACATTAAATTCCTCGCCCGCCTCTTTTTGAATTTGTTTGTCAATTTTATTTATTTCTCCGCCAACGTCTTTAGATAATTTTTTTAGCACGCCCGAATCAATCGCCACGCCATTCAGTTCCATCTCCGCCAATATCGGAATCAGTTTCATTTCCACTTTTTCAAACAAGCCAAAATCTTCCATCTCCGCCAGCTTTTTCTTTTGTATTTCATGCGCCTGCATAATTAATCGCAATTCCTCGGCGACCTGTTTCGGATTGGAACCGAACAAACTACCCTGATCCGAACCGCTTTGAATCTCTTGTCCGAGCTCGCGTAAAATCACGCTTTTCGCGTCATGGGCGCGGGTGCTGGAGTTGAGGAGGTAAGAAGCGATCATGGTGTCGAATAGGTGTGTAAGTGTGTAAGTATGTAAGTGTGTAAGTACCTTAACTAACTGTTTCAAATTATGACCAACCAATGTCTTGCCTTTTTGACAAAACACAGACCCAACAGACTGTTGTGGATTTTTAAAGCGAAACGACTTATCTCCAACGACAAAAACCAACCCCAACAGCTCGCTGTTCAAAATATCCGTTCCGCTCAAAATTTCCTTACAACCAAAAACATCCGCGCCATTTATCGCTTTCTCTAGCTCGCCAATATTCTTTTCATCAATTTCAATCAATTCGCTGTTCTTGGAAGTAAGATCGGATTTGTCCCCTCTCCTCGCAGGAGAGGGCGAGGGTGAGGTCTCGTCGCCACCAGGGAGGCGCTTGATTAAAGAAAAAAACTCAAACTTTCTCAACAAATCAACCACGCTCTGCCGGTCAAAATCTTTCATCGCGCAGTCTTCCCAATTAAAATTCAGTCCGGGCACATCTTTCACCACTGTCGCCAGCTTCTGACTCATCCTCGCGCTCTCTTCTCCGGCAACCAGTTTTTTCAAAACCCCATCACTCACCGACTTTATAGACTTTATGGACTTTCCGACTTTATGGACTTGTTCATAAATCTCCTCTATTCCGCCAACTTTCTGTATCAACTCCGTCGCCGTCTTCTCTCCAATCCCCGGCACGCCCGGAATATTATCCGACTGGTCTCCGCGCAAAGATTTGTAATCAACAACATGTTCCGGCCCAAAACCATATTTCTTTTTTACTTCTTCCGCGTCATACATCACGATGTCGCTCATGCCTTTTCGCAACGCGTAAACACTCACATTATCATCAACGAGTTGCAAAAGGTCCATATCGCCGGACACAATCACTGTTTGTATCTTGTATCTTGTATCTTGTATCTTGGCGATAACGGTGGCAATGACATCATCCGCCTCAAATCCTTCTTTTTTCAAAATCGGCAGACCGAACGCTGAAACAACTTTGTGCACGAGTGGAATTTGGTCATATAATTCTTGGTCCGCTTTTACGCGCTTGGCTTTGTAGCCATCAAAAACTTTATCGCGAAAAGTTCCGCCCGCCACGTCAAAACTCACGGCCAAATAATCCGGTTTTAAATCTTTAATCACTTTCAAAAGCATTGAAGTGAAGCCGTACACCGCGTTCACCATTGTGCCTTTCACTGTCATCGGCGGCAGAGCGTGGTAAGCTCGGTGGATGATGGCGTTGCCGTCAATTATGACGAATTTTTTTTGATCCATAGGGTTGGACACAGTCCCTCCCCTCATAGGGGAGGGGATACGAACTGGTGCCACACAACTGATCCGTTAACTAAAACAATTTTACATCTTAATTGGAGATTTGGCAATAAAAAAACCGTCCTAGCTTGCCGAAGGACGGAGTTAATTTTATGGGGGTTGGGAGGGCGGAATCAGAGCAAGTCTGTTCAGCCCTCCCGTGGTGTGTGAAAGAACTATGCTGGTGAAATTGAAATGGATGTTTGGTGATGGCACAAGCGCGAGAGACTCCGTCTTCGTGGATTGACCCT
>JACRPD010000081.1:6583-10492 GCA_016214105.1 Candidatus Magasanikiibacteriota bacterium | reverse complement strand
TTTTAAAAATGTCATCCAACAAATCGCCGGTGCTTCTGCCGTTGATGGCGGAAACCGCGAATGGTCTACCTAAACCGAGGCGCAGGAATTCCGACTCACGCAAATTTTTGGCGATTTTAGCGCTGTCGGTTTTGTTGGCAATGAGCATTATCGGTTTGTTCGCGGCGCGGCGCAGTCGTCTGGCCAGCTCTTTTTCTTGCGGTAAAATACCATCTTGCGCGTCAACCACCATAATAATAATGTCCGCTTCCGCGACCGCAGACTCGCTCTGTTTGATGATGTCCGATTCCAGTTGAATTTTTTCATCAAAAGTCAGTCCGCCAGTGTCAATCAGCCGGAAATATTTTCCGCGCCATAAAACCAGCCCTTCATTATTGGTTCTGGTGGTGCCGGGAATGCCGGAAACAATCGCCTGGTTTTTTTCCGTCAACCGGTTGAATGAGGTTGATTTTCCAACATTAACCCTACCGACGAGAACGACGGTGGGGAGGGTGTTGGGCTTGATGGTGGCGGGTGTGGACATAATAATGAGTGTGTAAGTGATTAAGTATGTAAGTTAGTAAGTAGTGGCGGAAAAAATTACTTACTCACTTAATTCACTTACGCACTTACTTACTTCACTCACCCATATCTTCCCCCAACAGCACCAGTATATCCGCGGTGCTGGTAGCAGTGACACTCGTCGGCAGGGTTTGTCTGATTGGAATACGCAATTCTTTTTGCAGGGCTTGCATGACTTCAAACGGCGCGTTGGCGTTGATTTTATAAATTCCGCTGGCGGAGATCGGTTTGGTTTCCGTATTGCCAACCGCCGTTATCACGAAATTTTTATCTGCCAATCTTTTTCCCATGCGCGCGGCAAAGCCGGCGATCCAGGTGCCGTTTTGGACTTCTATCTTCGCCGGCGGCAAAGCGATTTTGGATTGTTCCGGCGTATCGTCGGTTTTAATCGGCGCTTTTTCAAAAATATTTTCAATCAAATTATTTATTTCAGAAAAGTTTCCGGTTTTTGGCATTAAAATAAACGAACCGGTTTCGGTAATATCGCTTTGCAAATAACCATTAGCGCTATCATCCAATACCGTGGTGCTGATGTTTGGCACTTTTAATTCGCGCATTAGCTTTAAAAAAGACATTAGGTCGGAAAATTCCAGGTTAGTGGCGATATTATCAGCCAAAGTTTTGCGGATGTTATTAATCTTAATCGGGTTCACCAGCGTGGAAAAGGCCAGCGCTTTTTCTTTCAGCGCGAAAATCGCTTTTTGTTGCCGCCGCGCGCGGGCGAAATCCGATCCTTCGCCGTTATTGCCGTGGCGGGAACGGACGAATTTCAACGCGGTCGCGCCATCCATGGTCTGCGCGCCGGTTTTAAAACTTACTGTTTCATAGCCGCCGTTTTTTGTCGGATACATTTCATCGGCGAATGATTTTTCCACATTAATTGTTATTCCACCGAGCTCATCAATGATTTCCGCGAAGGCCTTAAAATCAACCCGGGCGTAATAATGAATTTTCAAACCAAAAGTTTCTTCAATGATTTTCGCGGCGAACGCTCCGCCGGTTCCGCTCGCTTTGGTTTCGCCATAAGCGCCGGCGTAATTTATTTTATTCAGGCCTTGCCCGGGGATTTTCACACCCAAGTCGCGGGGGATGGAGATAGTCGCGATTTCGCCGGTTGACGGCTTCAGGCTGGCGATCATTATTGTGTCAGTTAGAAACGGCCCGTCATGGCCGATGCCGCCGATTCCAAGCAGTAGAATGTTAATTCTGTCGTCAGAGTATCCCTTCAGCTGGTATTCGCGCGAGAAGACCATTTGCGTGATTTTGCTGATAAATCCATCCGGTTTTTTTGGTTCCAGAGTTATCGGATCATAAGCAAGCGGGTCATCAGGCGCGTCAGCTTTTGCCAATAATTTAATCACCCCGCCGACAACAATTAACACCGCGATTATAATCAAAAAAATCGACCATTTGCGCGATTTCTGCGGCGGCAATTCCTGTGGAACTTCTATTGGATTGCTGGTGTCCAAAAAATTAATACGTCTGGTTTCCATATCTTGCCATAGTATAGCGGTTTTAGAGGGATTTGTAAATGGCTTGATTTTTTTCACATCGCGTGGTATTATGATTGCAAGGTCGTACGAACACTCGCGGTCGCATGGCTCAGCTGGTTAGAGCGTCGCATTCACATTGCGAAGGCCCCTGGTTCGAATCCAGGTGCGACCACCAAAATTAACCCCACTTAATATGCCGCAAAAAATTACCGAAGAAACATTGCTCGGGGATATAATCCATGAGTGGACAATTTTGGAATATGAAAAGCATACCCGCGGGACATTGTGGTATGTTTTAGCCGCGGTTTTGGGATTGGCATTGGTTTTGTATGGAGTTTTCACCGGAAATTTTTTATTTTCTTTGATTGTAATTCTCGCGGCGATTATTTTATTTTTGCAAGCGCATCAAGAGCCGCGCCAGATTCCGTTTCAGATAACCGATTTGGGCGTGATCGTCGGCATTCGTTTTTATCCCTATTCTGAATTTGAAAATTTTTACATTATCTATAATCCGCCGGAAGTCAAAACATTATTTTTGGATACAAAAAATACGCTTCAGCCGATGTTGCGAGTTCCGCTGTTAGATATGAATCCGATTGAAGTCAAACACAGCTTGCGCGAGTATTTGCCGGAAGATATTGAAAAAGAGGAGCCGCTGACGGATAGAGCGGCGAGGAATTGGAAAATACATTAGTTTACGCACCCGTCGTTTCCGCCCGAGGCGGACCATGTCGAATGACATGGCAACGGATACCTGCCCGCCATGCCCCATGCCCTTGTCGTTCAATGGATAGGACGCCAGATTGCGGATCTGGCAATGCGCGTTCGATTCGCGCCGAGGGCACTTTTAATTTAATTATATGACAGAATATTTAA
This sequence comes from Candidatus Magasanikiibacteriota bacterium, assembly GCA_016214105.1. Classification (GTDB taxonomy): domain Bacteria; phylum Patescibacteriota; class Patescibacteriia; order Magasanikbacterales; family UBA922; genus 2-12-FULL-43-12. The sequence goes on along the minus strand of JACRPD010000081.1, from coordinate 7,562 downwards.
GAGCAATCAAATCACCTAATGAAGGCGGGGAAGAAGTGTTATCTCCGGAAGAGAACAGAAAAAGGCAAGAGGGAAAAATTCATTTACAAGGCGAGCAAGCAGGATGGCAACAGACACGCGAGGTTATATTTGGGGGTGAGATTTTTGCCGGCGTGCCGATGATAGACATACCAAAAGATCCGGCTTTGGAAAGGCGTTATTTATTAGGTTTTTGGGGAGGCGTGGCTGAACAAATTAATGATCATATTATATTAACCCGCGGTTTGTCGGAAGAGCAAAGGGATGGCTGGAAAAGCGTAAAGCAGATGATTGATGGCAGACTGCGAGACGCGGAGTCGGCCATAGAGAAAGGCGATACGGCAAAAATAGATATGGGCGATGTTCAGGATAGAATAAATGAATTATCAAGAGCCGCGCGGGAGGAAGATACCGTGAGATTGGCAGCGTAATTTAGTTTTTGTTATGAGCATTCACGAAATTATCGTCATCGTGTTGGGTTTGGTGCTGTTTGAAGTTATTTCCAGCGTGGATAACGCGGTGGTTAATGCCGATGTTTTGGCAACCATGTCAGTCAAAGCGCGGCGCTGGTTTTTGCTTTATGGTATTTTCATCGCGGTTTTTGTGGTTCGCGGCCTGATGCCATGGGTGATTGTTTACTTATCAAACACCGAATTGGGGGTCATAAATTCTTTTATCGCCACTTTCAGCTCCGACGAGTCAATCAAAGCGATAATTGAAGCGCGAAAACCGATTTTGCTGGCCGGCGGCGGTTTATATTTGGTGTTTTTATTTTTTCATTGGCTGTTTGTTGAAACAAAAGAATATGCCTTTTTTATTGAACGGCACATCCACAAAAAATATTCTTTTTGGTTTTATGCCGTGGCTTCGTTGATTTTGCTGTTCGTGGTTTGGATTACGATAAAAATCAATCCACTGATCGCCATGGGCGCGGTCGTCGGTTCAACCGCATTTTTTATCC
>JACRPD010000081.1:0-6527 GCA_016214105.1 Candidatus Magasanikiibacteriota bacterium | reverse complement strand
CACCAGCAGATCTAAAATGAACGCCGAGGAAAATGAAAAAGAGCTGGCGAGCGGCCATTTGACCGACATAAGCAAGATTATTTTTTTGGAATTGATTGACACCACTTTTTCCATTGACGGAGTTTTGGGCGCGTTCGCGTTTACCATTTCAGTGCCATTGATATTGATAGGCAACGGCATTGGCGCGCTCGTTGTTCGCTATGTTACGGTCAAGGGAGTTGAGACAGTAAAAAAATATCGGTTTTTGAAAAATGGGGCAATGTATTCCATCGGTTTTTTGGGACTGATCATGCTGGCGGAAAGTTTGGGTTCGGAAGTACAATCATGGATTTCGCCGTTAGTCACGCTGGTGGTGGTCGGCCTCTTTTTCTGGCTGTCAAAGAGAGAGTTGAAAGTGGAAAAGAAGAAAGGCGAGATATAGGAGCATTGATTTAGACAGATTTTGATAGATTTAGACTGATAAATATAAAGTGGAGTAAATAAAAACCTTTCTGTGGCGCGGAGCGGTTTTTTTGTTGGGGGAGTTTTGGTATAATAGCGGCTGAGACCTCACCCCTCCCCCTCTCCTTATAAAGGAGGGGGGAATTATACATATCTATGGATTTATTAACTCCGGTATCACAACTTAATCGCGTGGGCAAGACGTTGGAAAAAAGACTGCGTCATCTTGGCATTGAAACAGTGAAAGACCTGCTGTTTTATTTTCCTTTTCGCTACGAGGATTACAGCCAAGTGGTTTTGATTAAAGATTTGCGCGAGGGAATGCAAGTAAGCGTGCGCGGAAAAGTTGAGCTGATTGCCAGCAAGCGCAGTCCGCGCAAACGGACGATTATTACCGAGGCGGTGGTGGCGGATGAAACCGGCCAGTTGCGAGCGGTTTGGTTCGGCCAGCCGTTTATCGCCAAAATATTGAAAACCGGCGATGCAGTTTATCTTTCCGGTAAAGTTACCAGCGATTTTTTTGGCGCGCAGATGGCGGGACCGGCGTACGAGCGAGTGAAAACCACCTCGAGCGAGACCACCTCACCCCTCGCCCCTCTCCTTTGTAAGGAGAGGGGGATTGTCGACACCACTCACACGGCCAGAATTGTGCCGATGTATTCGGTGACAAACGGGATTACGAATAAGCAGTTGAGATTTTTATTAAGCCAAGCAATGAGAGCGGTCGGACAAATTAAAGAGTGGCTGGCGGAAGATTTGCGCGACCGCGCGGAGGTGATGGGTTTGGCGGAGGCGATTAAGGCAATTCATTTTCCGGAATCACAAGACGACTTGAAACACGCGGAGCGGAGATTAAAATTTGACGAGCTGTTTATTTTACAACTCCGCGGCGAAATGATTCGGCAGGCGATTAAAAAATCAATTGCGCCGAAAATTGAATTTAAAGAAAAGGAAACGAAAAAATTTGTTGATTCTTTGCCGTTTAAATTAACCAAGAAACAAAAAATCGCGGCTTGGGAAATTTTGCGCGATTTGGAAAAAGGCGAGCCGATGAATCGTTTGCTGGAAGGCGATGTCGGTTCAGGCAAGACGGTCGTCGCGGCCATGGCGATGTATAACGCGGCGTTGAACGGGTTTCAAACCGCGCTGATGTGTCCGACGGAGATTTTGGCGAGACAGCACTTTGAGACTTTGTTGGAAGTTTTGGGAGATAAAGTTAATATTGCGTTATTAACTAGTTCTCAATTTCTAATTCACCTAATTTCTAATTCACCTAATAAAATTTCCAAAAAGAAAATAATTGAAAAAATTGGAAATGGTGAAATAAATATAATTGTTGGGACGCAGGCATTATTGACTGAAAATGTAGAATTCAAAAATCTTGGTTTGGTGATTGTGGATGAACAACATCGGTTTGGAGTGGAGCAGAGGAAGGTGCTAAGGGGGAAGATGCGAGTTGGCGAGCAAGACCTCTCCCTCACCCTCTCCTCTGCGGAGGAGAGGGAACAAGTGCCGCACTTTTTGAGCATGACGGCGACGCCGATTCCGCGGTCGTTCGCGCTGATCGTGTTTGGAGATTTGGATTTATCAATCATTGACGAAATGCCGCCCGGGCGGAAACCGGTTAAAACGCGGTTGGTTGAGCCGCGGCATCGGGAGAAGGCGTATCAGTTTATCAGGGAACAAGTGAAGCAAGGACGGCAGGCGTTCGTCATTTGTCCGTTGATTGATGTTGTGACTACGGACAACAGACTACAGACTACGGGAACGGATGATAGAAAGACGGTGATGGCGGAATACGAAAAGTTAAAAAGTAAAATTTTTTCAGATTTGAAAATCGGGTTTTTGCATGGGAAATTAAAGTCAGCGGAAAAACAGGCGACAATGGAGCAATTCCACAAGGGGACAATTAATCTTTTGGTTTCAACCTCGGTGATTGAGGTCGGCGTGAATGTGCCCAATGCCAGCGTAATGATGATTGAAGGCGCGGAAAAATTCGGTTTGGCGCAGCTGCATCAGTTTCGCGGCCGGGTCTGCCGCAGCACGCATCAGTCATATTGTTTTTTATTCACGGACAGCGATTCGCCGAAAGTCGCGGCGCGGTTGAAATTTTTTGAGCAGCACACCAGCGGGTTTAAAGTCGCGGAATATGATTTGGAAAATCGCGGACCGGGCGAAGTTTACGGCACGGCGCAAAGCGGAATGGAAAATTTTCGACTTGCCACCATGAAAGACGGGCAATTAATCAAGCTGGCGCGCGATTTGGCGCGGGGGATTAATTTTCAAAAATATTCAGCTTTGCGGGACAAGGTTGTTGAGTGGGAGGGGAGAGTGCATTTGGAATAATTTATAAATCTAATTTACATTTTGCCGGTTCGCTCCCATTTTGTAATAGACCAATTTAATCATTTCCGTGACGATGAAGTAGCCGGCTACGACAGAAAATATGATTATTAAATTGGCGGAAGTCGGCTTGGCGAAGTGAAAGATCGCGTTGCCAAAAGCAGTGAATGGTATTAACACCGTCGCGAGTATGGCCAGAATGGATAAAGAGCCAAGCACCAAAGATGGCGCTTTTGTCTTAAGAAACAAAAATCGCGTACGGGCCGAATAAATCAGCACAATCTCGGTCAATACGCTGCCGATGAACCACGATGTCTGCAGAATCACCGGCTCGCGGCGGAAAAATAAAGCGAAGAAAATAAAATCAAACACCGTGCTGACCAGTCCTAAGAAAATTGCGATCATTACCACCTCGTGCACATTGTAAGCGCGCGGGCGGCGCAGTTCGGCTTTGTCCACGGAATCCAGCGCTATCGCGATCATGGGGAAATCGGATAATAAATTAAGCAGTAAAATCTGCACCGGCAACATTGGTAAAAAACTTATCATCAGCGAGGCTGTCGCGATGGCGTAAAAATTACCAAAGTTAGAGATTAAAGTTATCTTCAGGTATTTAACTGTATTGGCAAATACGGACCGGCCGTCGCGGATTCCGTCGATAATAGTTGACAGGCTTGGGTTTAAAAGCACGATATCAGCGGCTTCGCGCGCGATATCAGCCGCGCCATTTACCACTAATCCCACATTGGCCTTTTTTAAAGCCGGCGCGTCATTTATTCCTTCGCCCAAAAATCCGACTTCATATTTATTTTGCAGCAATTCAATGACACGATATTTTTGTTCCGGCGAAACTCGCGCAAAAACATTATATTTTTGCGCGGCCAAATGTTGTTCCTCTTCACCCAAGGCCATCAGCTCTTCGCCGGTAATCACCTCTGATTCTGATTTAATAATATTAACTTCTTTGGCCACGGCTCCGGCCACTTCCCGGCTGTCGCCGGTTAAAATTTTTATTCGCACGCCCAGATGTTCAGCGTGAGTGATGGCTGATTTAGTCGTTGATTTAATGGGATCAACAAAAGAAATTAAGCCAATCAGTTCAAGGTTTTTTTCTTCCGCTTCAGTATAGTTATTTAATACCGGGTATTCTCGCGCGGCGATCGCAATGACCCTGCGCCCCCTTTTGCCTTCTCCAATCAGCCATTTTTGCAATGCGGTTTTATCAGTGATGTTTTTGCTTAAATTCAAAATTATCTCTGCCGCGCCGCGGATAATCATTTGGCAGCCAGCATCTGTTTTTATTAAAACACTATTGCGTCGGCGTTCAGGATCAAAAGGAATTTCCGTTAGGCGTTTAATTTGTTTTACTTTTACTTTTTCTTTTTTATCCAATCTATTCCACAAAGCCAAATCAAAGGCATTATTCGGTTCCGGCTTGCCCTCACCCAAAAATGACGCGGCGGCCATGGCGTAAAACAAGCAATCGGTCGGATTGTCCGATTTAATTTCCGCGACCGTTAATTTGTTTTCCGTGATTGTGCCGGTTTTGTCAGCGCATAAAATTTCCACACTGCCCAGATCTTCAACCGCGGAAAGCCGTTTTACCACGACATGCTGGCGCGCCATTTGCAAAGCTCCGCGAGAAAGAGACAGTGTTGTTACAAGTGGCAAGGCCTCTGGAATCACGCTCACAGCCAGCGCGATCGAGAATAACAACAATTCGGCGATGTTGGCATTATGGCCTTTGATTAAAAGATTGGCTACAAAAAGCAAAATCAGAATCAAGAGAATCATACGCAGGATGAATTTGCTGAATTTCGCGATGCCTTTTTCAAAACTGCTTTCCCGTTTTGTTTCCACAGTCCGTTTCGCCACATCTCCCATCACGGTGTCGCGGCCGATATTTATCACAATCCCAATACCCCGGCCGGTAACAACACGCGCGCCGGAGAATCCTAAATTTAGGGCTTCATAGATTTCGTTTTGTTCAGCTGACAACTTGTCCGCGATTTTTGCCACCGGCACGGATTCGCCGGTCAAAATTGATTCATCAACAGTCAAATCATTGGTTTCCAAAAAACGCAGGTCAGCCGGGATAATATCGCCGGTTTCCACCAGCGCGATATCGCCCGGAACCAGTTCTTTGCTGTCAATTAGTTTTTCTTTTCCATCGCGCCTAACGCGCGCGCGGGATACGACAAATTGTCTAAGCAGGATAAGAGCGCGTTCAGAATGGAATTCTTGAGCGAAACCAAGAGTCGTGTTAATCAAAATAAACGCAATAATCAACAGCCCGTCAATCATCTCGCTCATAAAAATCGCCAAGGCCGCGGCAAAGAGCAGAATATAAATGAATGGCGAAATAAATTGGCGCAGAAAAATCTGCCACCATTTTACTTCACGCGCGCCGAGCTGGTTCAGGCCGTATTGTTGTTGCCGTTTTAGCGCTTCTCCATCAGATAGTCCGTTTTTATCGGTTTTTAACGCCGAAAAAATATCAACAATGTTTTGGGTCGTGTATTGAAGAGTGGACATGATATTTATTATTGTGTGTTATTACGCGTCTATTGTATCACTATAATATAAAGTTAAAAAGAGGTCTTGACAGCCAACCGTTTTTAGCATATAATGTTGTTTGTTATACCAGCTAAAAAAGTCCGGCGGGTGCTGGATCTTCGCCAAGTTGGCGGAAGCTGGTTACAGTGAGAGAAAAGGAGAAAGATGGGATGCTGAAACGTCTGGAAACAACGATCACAATCGGGGGCAGGGGGTACTGGGTGGATCCAAAGCGTGTGCGTCCGCCCAATCAGAAGGGAGGCGAACAGCGAGTGGAGTGCTTTGCTCGACCGTTCGCCATCGGCGCTCCGGACATGCTGGTGCCGATCAGCGCCGTGCCATCTTACGCATTCGACGCTTCGCGGGCGGTGGCAATCTGATGGGGGCGATCTACAAGTTCCCGGTTCCTCAGCGTCTGCTTGATGGCCGGCACGTTCGCGCTATTGCCATTATCGGTGGTAAAGCGCAGGCAGAGGTGAGCTCCGGCACGTACACTCTGTACGTTCCACTCATCGGGATTCAGCCCGCGGCAGACAGCGCGCAGCGCGTGCTGTTCTCCGAAGTCGCCACCCGCCTCCGCAACCCCCAGTAATCACCACTTTTCTTTTCTGATTTCACCACGCGGCACTTCGACACCTTGTCGGAGCGCCGCGGTCCCCATTCTTTCTTGACAAACAGCTTGAGTCTTGTGGCTGTTTTTTTGTGTTTGGTGTATAATAAAAAGGCTGGAAAGGCTTGAAATGCCTGAAAGGCAAGAAAATTAATATTTTAATTTAAATTTTATGTTAGGAAAAAACAGAGTGAAAGTATTTTTTTTGTTAATCATCGCGATCGGATTATTTTGGGCGCAATCAAGCTACGCGGCCGGGTGGGTGGCGCAGAGTTCGGGGACAACTCAGGCACTGAATGGTGTGAATTTTACTGACTATTGGAATGGTCTGGCTGTGGGGTATAACGGCACTATTTTAGATTTTACTAGTAATGGCTGGGTAGCACGGAATTCCGGGGTTGAGAACACTCTTCAAGATGTTGACATGTATGGCGACAGTATGGCTTTGGTTGTGGGAGACAATGGTACGATTTTGAAGACGACCAATGGTGGAAGTACTTGGGAGCCACAAAATTCCGGAGTGACTGCTATTTTATATGGGGTTCAAATAATAAATAGCAGTATTGCTTATGTTGTT
>JACRPD010000029.1 GCA_016214105.1 Candidatus Magasanikiibacteriota bacterium | reverse complement strand
GCGCCGGCGGCGAGGAATAGGGGATTGGAAATGGCAAAAGGGGAGTATGTGATTTTTTGGGATGCGGATGTGGTTGCTGAACCGGAGATGCTGGAAAAGTTAAAAGCGCGATTGGAGTTGCATCCTGAAGCCAGCTATGCTTACTCTAATTACCAATTATCAATCCTTCGGCAAGCTCAGGACAGGTTTTTCAATTTTCAGAAAAAAATACGAGCGAAAAATTTTAATGCGCAAGATTTACAAAAAAATAATTACATTCACTCTACTTCTTTAATCCGCCGGAAAGACGCAATCAAATGGGACGAGAATCTAAAGCGGTTTCAGGATTGGGACTTGTGGTTGACTATGGCGGAACAAGGGAAGACGGGGGTGTGGGTTGACGAGTATTTATTTAAAATTATCAGTCAAGGAACGATGAGCCGTTGGCTGCCGAGTTTTTGTTACAAAAAACCATTCTCTTTGCTGCCGGTTATTTCAAAACAAGTAAAGAAGTATGAAGAAGCAAAAGCGATAATTATCAAAAAACACAAATTTTAACCATCGCAAAAAACGCCGAGGAACTAGAGGACCTCGGCGCTTGCATTTTTTTCTTCTGTTCCCTTCTCCTTTTAGGAGAAGGGTAAGGGATGAGGTCTAGTTCGTTCGTTGAGACCTCACCTTATCCCTCTCCTACGAGGAGAGGGGACTAAAAAAGAATGTTTTATTTTTTTGATGTCGCGCGTAATTTATTAAATATCCTATACAAAATTACAGTAACTCGCTCAAAAATACTCATCTGTTTCACTGCCACAGTCAAGACAAAAACCAAAAATAAGATTCCAAAAACATGGAACAGCGCGGGCAGAGTGATATTCATTATCAAAAGCGCGATAATGCCAGCCAATAAGCCAACGTCAAAATCGTGCCAATCCGGCGCGGTTTTTATTTTTTTAATCAACAGCGCGGCGGTAAACAAATACAATCCGAGCAAAGCAAGCGCGCCGATGATGCCAAGTTCGGTCCACATTTCCAAGTAACCCCAATCAAAATGCGGAGTCGTGATTGTTTCGTAAGTTTCCGTGTTCATGAACGTTATCTTACTGCCCAACCCGGCGCCTAAAATCGGCGCGGTTTTTATTTTTTCCCAAATCTGCGGCAAAATCATCATACGGGTATTCGTGCTCACTTCTATTTCCGGAGACGCGAAGCTTCTGACCCGCAAGCCCAACAGTTCCCAGCCGGGCGATGTTCCGCTACTGGCGAATAGGTGGGTGGCGGTGAAAATGCCAATTATGAGCAAAATGACAGACAATGATTCAGTCAGCCATTTTTTCCAAGTGTGCTTGTATTTTAGAACCAACAAACCAATCGCCAAAGCAAAAAAATATCCGCGCGATAGATTCAGATCTAAAATAAAAATAGATAAAATTAACATCGCCAGCCACATTTTATTATGTTTTTCTGCCCGCATGCGCAAGGAAGTAATTAAAAGAATAATGGGAACGATAAACAGGTGGCTTGGTTCAACGATTCGGAAAAATCCGGTTTTTAAGTCCGTTATTTTCCCCACATTCACATCGCGGAACCATTTATAAAAATCCTGGTGAATCAATACAATCTGGGACGAAAACAAAGCGAAAGTTAAAAAAATAAATAAAGCGGTGCCGATGATGAATACCGCAATTAATCTGACAAGATAGTGCTGGGTTTTTTCGTCGCTGAAAGAGTGGAAAGAGGGGAACAGAAGCAGTAAAAATCCAAACGGCATTAAATCCTGAATGATATTGCTGACGCCATTTTTATGAAGAACGCCATTGACGGCGGCAAAAATCAGAGAGGCAAAAAGCGCGAGCAATATATAGTTTAAGTTGGTTTGGATTTTTAGTCGCTGTGGCAGCATTTTTTGGCCGAAGTGGTGCGCTAACCAGAGAAAGAGGAATGTCGCGATAAACAAAGTTCGGATGGAAAGCCCAGCCAGTTCAAAATAGTGGCCGGATCCGCCGAGAAATATTTCGGTCAACAGCATGCGCCACGCCCATTCCGGATTTTTAAAATACAAAATTGCCATTACCAGTAAAAGCGAGAATACAAAAACACCCTGATAAAACTCATGTCCAACCAAAAAGAACGAGGCGATTCTGATAATAAAAAACAACGCCAGCAAGGCGGCGGTTTGTTTGGAGTAGAAGATTGATTTGTCAGTGAGGAATTTTTGCATACGGATTTTAAACCGCATTTTTAATAATATTACCGTATCCATTCACAAAATCTTTCGTCGACATTTTTTCTTTTCCTTCCAACTGCAGTTCTAGCACTTCAATCGCCCCATCAACCGCGCCGATATATATTTTATCACCTTCCACCAACATTTGGCCAGCCGGCAATGTTTTGTAGATTAATTTAATTTGCAATAATTTTAATCGTTTATTATTCCATATTGTCCAAACTCCAGGCCATGGAGTTAAACCTCGGTATTGATTGTGAATCTCTCGCGCGGTTCTCTGCCAGTCAATCTTGCCGTCTTCCCGTGTTAATTCTTTACAAATTGACGCGCGAGCGTTATCTTGCGGGGTTGTGGATAATGTGCCGGCAACATAGTCCGGGAGAGCTTCTGTAAGGCCTAAAATAGCGATTTTAGCCGTTGTAAGTTGTAAGTTGTAAGTTTTTTTGAGCGATTGTAGGCCCGTGATCCATTTCAGCATCAAGGAGCAGTATTGACACTCCCGCCTCGCGGTCATCGGCGAGAATCTGTGATTCAATGGGTGACGCTCCTCGGTATTTGGGGAGGAGGGAAGTGTGGAAATTAAGTATTCCCATCTTCGGCGCGTTTAAGATGTTTGGTGGAAAAATCAAACCGTATTGGGCGCAGATACCAAGTTCACAAGTGTGCAACTGGGCAAGTGTGCAAGTTTTGAGAGAATTTGGTTGAGCGATTTGAAGACCGTGTTTTTCCGCTAATAGTTTAACCGGAGACTTCTGCGTTTTCTGCTTGCGGCCGACTGGTTTGTCTGGTTGAGTAATGACGAGCTGGATGTCAAAAAGAGGGTTGTTGATTATTCCCTCTAAAATTGTCGCGGCGAAGTTGTGCGTGCCGAAGAAAGCGATTTTCATAGGGTATTTGTCATCCCCGTTTTCACGGGGATGACAAAGCATTATTCAACCTGATAAATATCTTTCGCTTTGTCAATAAACAAAATTCCATCCAAATGATCAACTTCATGCTGGATCACGCGGGCGAGAAGGTCGGCAGCGGTGAAGGAGATTTTCTCGCCTTTCTCATTGATCGCGTCAGCTTTTATTTTTGTGTATCTTTTTACTTTACCATAAGTTTTTGGCACCGATAAACAACCTTCTTCCATTACGTCTTTTTTAATGGAAGTTTTTTTCCAGACCGGATTAACTAAAATTAAATCGTTTTTGAGATTGATTTCGTCAGCTCTCCGATCAATCACGCACAATCTGACACCTTCTCCAATTTGCGGGGCGGCCAAACCAACGCCGTCAGCGGTTTTCATAACCACAAGCATCTCCTCAATTAATTTTTGCGTTTTTTTCAACAACACAAATTCACGATCTACTTCTTTTGATCGTTTTCGTAGAATTTCATTTGGGATGGTTATGATTTTTAACATAGAGTGAGCATCAAGGTGATAAAATAGAAATCGGGTTAGGATCAATTTTCCAGTTTGCCGGAATAAATTGATTTAAATACTTTAGATCATCCTGCCAAGTATCCGGCGGCAATTTGGCGATAATTTCGTACCAGAATTGTCCGCGATAGAATTTCGGATGCATTTCAATCGGGCCTAAGAGTATAATCTTTTTTTGTGATTTTGTCAACCCCTGTCGTATATCGGCAGTTACTTGCTGAGCTTCCTTTTGAGCGGCCGCCGCGTTTATATTACCATAAAAATAACGGGTTAAATACAGATATGGCGGATAGCCAAGCGCGCGCCGTGAATTTAGGGTGGTGCGGTAAAAACGATCAGGTTCAGACAGCGACCGGCAGATCAAATTGATTTTTTGAAAAGTTTGGATAATTAGTTTCGCGCCGGTTTGTTTGCGAAAAAAAACTTCTTGGATTAAATGCCAAACTTCTTCTTGGGCCAAATACTCCGGGATATTCATTTGCCGATCAATATCTATAAAAACCACGAGATCGGTTTTATCCCAACGTATTCTGCGCAATGCCATCTTTGTACCGATGATAACTCTAAATTTTTCTGTATTTTCTTCAGGCGGAAAATTTTCGCTGTCCAGCCGGATTATTTCTTTATGGGAATCCGCGCCAAAAATTCGACGAACTTCTTTCTCAATAAACTCAGTGCCAGCGCCATAAAGTTTGGTAAGCGAAGAGTGGCATCTTGGACAAATTAAAATCATCGGCTTTTGAGTTCTGCAGTAATGGCAATGCAGAGTGAGAGTCTTTTCATGATAAACTAAAGCGTTTTTGCAATTCGGACATTCTTCCACATAGCCGCAGTCATTACAGCCGACCGAGGTGGCAAAACCGAGGCAGTTAACATAAACAAAAATATCTTGTTTCGCGTCAGCGATCGCTTGTTTAACCGCTTCCGACAAAGCGCCGTAGTTTCCGCCCAGCCGTTCGTTACGCATTTCCACGATTTGCGCCTGCCTACCGGTCAGGCAGGCGTCTTTCGCCGGAGTTAATTTTAACTTGCCCAAATAATTTTTTTTGTGGACATGATAATACGTTGCGGCGGAAGGGGAGTATGACAAGAGGGTAGTTTTGATATTAAGTTTCGCTATCACGTCTTTAGTATGGAAACGCGGCGACTGATCCCAATGTTTGTGGTTTTCATCATGCTCGTAATCAATGATAATTGATTTAAAACCATCAAGCGGCAGAAAAACCGCGCCGCGAGTGCCGATGATTATTGATTTTTTTTGATTGCGAATCTGCGTCCAGTTTTCAAACTGCTGTTTTTCGCTTAGTTCCGAATGCCAAACCACAATCTTCTCTTGCCTTTCCGCCGGTAGCAGTTGTTTAACCTCGTCAATCAAATTTATCTCCGGCACCAAAATTAAAGTTTTATTTTTTAGGTGTTTTTTTAATTGAGTTCTGTGTTCTGATTGATCGTGATATTGGCTAAAAGCAATCGCCAACCGCGACGAGACCTCTCCTCCGCAGAGGAGAGGGAAATCAAATTTAATATTTTTTAAAATTATTTTTTTTATTTTGTTTTTTTGCAATGGCGGTAAAGCCATCTTTATTAGCGTTGATGGTGAAACTCCATACCACAAACTTAATTCAAACAAAAAATTAATCTGTTGGCTTGATAGCAGTGGAACAGGATTCAAAATATTTTGCACTGTTTCAAGTTTTTTTGATTTGCTTGTATTGTCATCAGCTAGCAAAAAAACGAGCCCAAGGTGTTTTGCCTTGCGGAAAAGAATTTCAACGATTTGTCCGACCGCGATCTCGTCAGCCAGCGCGTTTGGAACGAGATAGTCAAAAACCGACAAACTTTTCGGCAAACGTTGAAGGGGAATTACTTTCGCGATCATAACACAAAATTTCCCACCAAATATCCTACCCCAAACGGCGACTCGTAAGAATAATTTTTAAAAGTGTAATTCATGTTTTTCAGGATACCGAGCAGAATCAAAAACGAGCGAAAACCGCATTCCGCCGCTGATTCCACAAACGCCGAATCCATTCCTATAATTCCGGCCGTGTTTCTTGTTTCCAACAGTTCAATAAGTTTCTGATCAAACTCTTTGCCATTCTTGCGGAATCCGGCCGGCGCGTCTGTCGTCAGACCGTGCGATAAATCGCCGGAAGCTATCACTGCCACACGTTTTTCCGTTTCCATAAAAATATCTTTTAATATTTCTCCGAATTGCAGATGAACCTTCCCGTCCAGCGCGCTGTAACCGATGGGCAAAACACGCAAGTTGTTAAAGTGCTGGGTTAAATAAAATAGCGGAACGGCCGATCCATGATCAAGGTGTTCTTCACTGACTAATTGAAGCGGTAAATTTTCTAAATTAGCTCGGTGAGCGACGCGCGCGGCAACGCTGTCGGCCCCTTTCCATTCTAATTTAGTGGAAAAATCCCCGAACTGTTCAAACGCGGAAACAAAATGCGTATGTGCGTTTACGCTGAAAGCGTCAGAAAATAAAGAACCGTGCGGAGAGATAATCGCGACGACGTCAGGTTTTGCCAAATATAAATCCTGCTCAAGCTGTTTCAGCGCTTCTTTGGTTTGTTCAATTTTTTTCAGCTCCTCCTTGCCGATGTTGGGGATTAACAACGGCGGATGAGGAGTGATTGCGGCAAAGACTAATGACATATGATTAAAATTAAACTCTAAATTTTCAAACTCTAAAATTTTTGAGATTGGGTTTTTTGGTTTGTTTAGAGTTTCGGGTTTAGGGTTTAGTATTTTTCGACAGTCCACTTCGCCAATCTCTCCGGCTCATCAAAACGAGTGACATAGTCCGGATTTCCCATAGTTATTATAACAAATCGCTTTTTGTCCGATGGCCGCTCTATCAACATTGCCAGACCGGCGCCGGCTTCGTCAAGATAGCCGGTTTTACTGGAAATAATCGTGAACGGAAGTCCGGTTTTGTTCATTAAAATATTGCTGTGCTGATCATAATGTTTTTGTTTACCATCCAAATCTTTTAATTCATTGTATTCATAACTTTTCGCGCCCAAAAATTTTCTTACATCAGAATTTTTTTCCGCGTTAATATAAATTTGCAGGTATTCCCTCGCGGTGGTTTCATTTTTTAAATCATAACCGTAAGTATCGGTAAATTTCGTATTTTTCAGCCCCCATTCCGCGGCTTGCGCGTTCATATCAGCGATAAAATTTGCTTCTTCTTTAAGAGTGCTGACCAACATCCTCGCCGGCGTATTGATTGAAGAAGTAAGCAATGAATACATCAAATCTTTGTTAAGAAATTTTTCACCATTGGCCGCGCGGAAATTATTATAAACCGCCGGATGTTTTTTAGCGTCAAAAATCGTGGCTTGATTAAGATTAAGCCCGTCTTTCATCAATAAGTAAGCGGTCATAACTTTCACGAAAGACGCCGCCGGCCTGACTGCATCAACGTTTTTGCCGGCTAAAATATTTTTCGTATCGTATTCCGCCACTAAATAAGTATTCACGTTGGTGGAAAACTTATCGCCGATGTAAACCGTTTTATCTTCCGGTATGGCGTACATGCCTTTGTTTTTATCCACCGCGGCTTGGTTTCCACCGGTTTCTTGCCCAACCGCGATTTCTTCGGCAATATCCTCGTTGCTTAATCTGCCGGGCAGGTCCAGCGGGGCTCCGTCTTCATGCAAAAAAGTCGTTAACTCATCAACCCAATTTACATTTTCCCAATTATATCCCAATCTATTAAACACAAGTTCAGATGGAATGTATCGTTTTTTTCCATTTTCAATCACGTAAACTTGTCCGGTGGTTTTGACTCCGACCAGCGCGCCGTCATTAAACTTAATCGGAGCGCCCTCTTTGTAATTCTGCAAGGATTCAACGGTGATTTTTTTAATTTGCAAATCCGGAAAATTATTTTTAGCGATCTGCTCGTTTACAATCGGATGGTACGCGCCATTTTTTAAATAAAATAATTCATTTGTTATTTTAACCCGCGCCAACTCGCCCGCTATATCCAATACTTCGTCCGTAACTGCCGCGCCGATAGAATAATTTTGCACGTCGGCCGGCGCGATTTCAATAAATTCTTCCGGGTTATACCCAATTTTTT
Source organism: Candidatus Magasanikiibacteriota bacterium (assembly GCA_016214105.1). Lineage (GTDB taxonomy): Bacteria > Patescibacteriota > Patescibacteriia > Magasanikbacterales > UBA922 > 2-12-FULL-43-12. The sequence goes on along the minus strand of JACRPD010000029.1, from coordinate 38,417 downwards.
TCACCAATTCCGCGCTGGCAAACGGACGCAGGGAATCGTAATCAAGCAAATAATAATTGTCAGCCTGTTTTAGAATAGAATAATTCGGGAAATCAATCGGCGAACCGTCAAAGTAGTTATTCAATTCGCTCGCCGGCACAGTTAAAATCAGTTTCGGATTAAATCGACTGGCTAACGCCGACATGCTGGAAATTTTTCTTTTTTTATTTTTATCAATCAAATATACCGACGGATCATCAGCGCTTTTTACCAAAGAACCATCAGGCCAAACCTGTCCGAACCAGTTTTGCCAAAGCTGCCAAAAATTTTTATTTCCTTGCAAGTGCGGTGTATAAGTGTAAAGAAAAGCAGTGGCTTGATTAGTTGGTTTAACTGTTTGGCCGTCAATAATATAGAGCTGGTCCGCCTTTTTAACCCACGGCTCTATAACCGCATTATCATAATACCAGCGGATAATGCCCGCCGCGCTGTCCACTTGCGTGCCAAAGCCCTTGTGTTTTTGAATTGCCGGATCGTCCATTGAACAGCTGTCGCAAACACCGTAGCCGGTCGCCCAATCAAGTTGTTTTTGTGTTGGATCTTCATCGGTAATTAGACTTTGTTCTTTTTGCAATTTAACTAAAAGATATTTTGGATTAATTTTATATTCTTTGCCGGCGTTGTAAATTATATCTGAAACTCGTTTATTCACACCGTCTTTATCCGCGGTTTTTAATTCCGCGATATACCCGCCTTTGTCTTTCAAAAATGACAGTATTTCCGATCGTCCCAAACTTTGCCAGTTTTGCAACTCTTCATCGGAGATTAAATAGTTGGAATTAAATTCTTGCTGGGCAAAAACAAAAATTGGGGATAGGGTTAATCCGAGTAATAAAATTACCAAAAAATACATTAAGTTGGCACGCTTTTGCATGGAGTAAGTATAACATAATTAAATTAGTTTACAAAGAAGGGAAAGTTTTATATTTTTCACCACCTCACCCCCGCCTGCGGGCAAATCCTCTCCTTATTTTGTTAAGGAGAGAGAGAACATCTCGTAACTCTCTACACCTTTATCACCAATTTCCCCTTATCAACATCAACCTTGACATCCTGCCCGTCAACGGTCTTGCCTTCAACCATCAACATCGCCAGTTTATCCAAGAGTTCGGTTTGGATGACGCGTTTGAGCGGTCTGGCGCCGAGGTTCGGATCATAGCCTTTTTTTGCCAGCCAGTCTTTCGCGCGATCGGTGATTTCAAGAATAATTTTTTTATCAATCAGCCGTCGCGCGACGATTGCCAATTGCAAGTCAACAATAGAGCGGATTTGTTTTTCATTCAGCGGATGAAAAGTGATAATTTCGTCAACGCGGTTTAAAAATTCCGGCTTGAAACGCTCGCGCAATGCTTCCATTATTTTTTCATTTATCTTTTCTTCTTTTTGTTTGCCGGAAACCGTCTTGCCGTCGCTGAAGCCGAAATCACCGCGCCGGCCCATTTCCATAATCATATCCGAGCCGATGTTGCTGGTCATGATAATGACGGTATTTTTAAAATTAACCCGCCGTCCTTTCGCGTCAGTCAGGTGGCCATCATCCAAAATTTGCAGCATCATATTGAAAATATCCGGATGCGCTTTTTCTATTTCATCAAACAAAATAACGGAGTAAGGCCGGCGGCGGATGATTTCTGTCAATTGTCCGCCTTCTTCATAACCAACATAGCCGGGAGGGGAGCCGATCATTTTGCTGACCGCGTGTTTTTCCATGTATTCGCTCATGTCAATTCTGACTAAAGCGTTTTCATCATTAAACATAAATTCGGCCAGCGCGCGCGCCAGTTCGGTCTTGCCCACGCCGGTCGGACCCATAAAAATGAATGAGCCGATCGGCCGTTTTTCCTCGGCAATGCCGGCGCGAGAACGGCGAATCGCGTTCGCAACCGCTTTGATGGCTTCTTCTTGCCCAATAACGCGTTTTGATAAGTCCGCCTCGGTGTGAGCGAGTTTTTTAACTTCATCCTGCAGCATCTTAGCTACCGGTATTCCGGTCCAACGGGAAACCACCATCGCGACATCTTCTTCGGTTACTTCTTCTTTTAAAATCGCGCGGCCTTTTTGAATTTCCGCTAATCTTTTTTCATCTTTAATAATCGCGTCTTCCATCATTGGAATTTTGCCATAGCGAATTTCCGCGACTTTCTGCAAATCGCCTTTGCGCTCTTCAATATCGGCCTGCTGTTTTAATCGATCAATCTCTTTTTTGTGTTCGCGGATTTTAGTGATGATTTCTTTTTCATTTCGCCAGTGCAATTCAAGCTCGCTTGATTTTTCTTTCAGATTCGCCAGCTCTTCTTTCAGCTTATTCATCCGCTCTTGCGATTCATCGTCGGTTTCTTTTTTAAGCGCGCGCAACTCAATGTCAATCTTCATCATTTTGCGCTTCATTTTGTCCAAATCATCCGGCATTGAATCAATTTCCATGCGTAAAGCCGAAGTCGCCTCATCAATTAAATCTATGGCTTTATCCGGTAAAAAACGATCCGTGATGTAGCGAGTGGACAATTCCACCGCGGAAATAATCGCCGGGTCGGTGATGCGGACGCCATGATGCACTTCATATTTTTCTTTGATGCCGCGCAAAATCGCGATGGTGTCTTCTTTTGTCGGTTCCTGAACCAAAACCGGCTGAAAACGGCGCTCAAAAGCCGCGTCTTTTTCAATGTGTTTCTGGTATTCTTTAAGCGTCGTCGCGCCAATAGTATGCAATTCTCCGCGCGCCAAAGCCGGCTTCAGCATATTGCTTGCGTCTACCGCGCCTTCCGACGATCCGGCGCCCATGATAGTGTGGAGTTCATCAATAAACAAAATAATTTTTCCGGCTGATTCAATCGTTTCTTTTAAAACCGCCTTAAATCTTTCTTCAAATTCACCGCGGAATTTTGTGCCAGCCACTAAACTGCCGATATCCAACGCAATCACTTCTTTTTCTTTTAAACTTTCCGGCACATCCCCATGGACGATTCTTTGCGCCAGACCTTCAACGATCGCGGTCTTGCCGACGCCTGGTTCACCGATTAACACCGGATTGTTTTTTGTCCGGCGCGATAAAACTTGCATCACGCGGCGCACTTCGTCATCACGGCCAATGACCGGATCTAATTTTTCTTTGCGCGCCAATTCGGTCAAATTTTTTCCATATTTTTCCAATGCTTGATACTTGCTTTCCGGTTCAGGCGAATCAACTTTTTGCGTGCCTCTTACTTTAACCAAAGTTTTTAAAATATCATCATATTGAATTTTTTGCTGGGACAAAGCGTCGCTAACCGGGTTTTTGTTGGTCAAAAATGCCAGCAACAAATGTTCAACGCTGATAAAATCATCACCCATTTTTTTCGCCTCGTTGCCGGCGTTTTGAAAAATATACACCATCGCTTGCCCCAGCATAATCTGTCCCATCCCGCCGCCGGGCAGGGGACCAGTCTGTTTTGGCATCGCGTCAATCAATTTTTGCGCCGTATCGCGGATCTCTTTCAGATTGGCGTTCAGTTTTTTTAAAACCGAAACCGCCACGCCGTCTTCTTGACCCAAAAGGGCGGCAAAAAGATGCGGCGGCTCCACTTGCGGCTGGCCGTTTTCTGTTGCTATTTTCGCCGCGTCTTGTATTGCTTCTTGGGATTTGTTAGTGAAGTTTTGAGGAATCATAGTGGCGATGAATTACGAATTATGAATCGTGAATTATGTTTTTTAGCTGAGTTTAGGGGGATATATGCTAATTATCACTCTAATAGAGTGAGTGATAATAGTATAGACATATTGCAAAATTTTGTCAAATTTTATATACTCTAAGTAGATTTTATGGATATCTTAGGTGTAAGAGTGGACGAAGTGGATGGAACAAGAGCGCTGGAGAAAGTTGCTAGTTTTTTAGATTCACAAAAACAAAATAAAATTTTCACTCCCAATCCTGAAATGCTGGTTGACGCGCGAAATGACGAATATTTTCGCGAGGTTTTGAACAGCGGAGATTTAAATATCTGTGATGGGTTTGGCCTTTGGCTGGCAGCAAAACTGTCATTGCGAGGAAGCCGCGATCCCTCGCCACCACTCGGGACAGGCTCCGCAATCCAGTCGCCAGCTGTTCGCATTTCCGGAGTTGATTTTATGTTGGATATTTGCGGTTTGGCGAAAGAAAAAGATAAGGGTGTTTCTTTGCTTGGCTCTGGTGATGAGAGCGTGATTAAGAACGCGGCAGAAGCGTTAAAAAGAAAATTTAGCGGGTTAAAAATTTGTGGATTTAATAACGGGATAAAGATTGAAAAACTGGTAAACCACAAGATTGAATATGATAAAACTGGAAATGAAGACCTGCTTTATGATATAATAATGCAAGCGCCGGATATTTTGTTCGTTGGTTTTGGGCATGGAAAACAAGAAAAGTGGATTTATGAAAATCTAGCGCAATTACCAAGCGTTAAAGTGGCGATTGGAGTTGGCGGGGCTTTTGATTTTTTGGCCGGAAAAAGCAAACGCGCGCCAAAATTTATGCGCTGGTTGGGATTAGAATGGTTGTGGCGGTTGAGTTTAGAACCTTGGCGGATAAAAAGAATTTTTAAAGCGACGATTGTTTTCTTATTTTATTTTTTATGGCAACCGACAGCGCGTTGACAAAATTGCTTAAAATAATCGTGGAATCTGCCTTTCACTCAATCGGCCCGGATCATCCGCTGTTTCCGTATAAAGCCGGAGCGGCGCTGGAGTTAGAAAAAATTTTTTTGCAAAATGAGGGTCTTGACGTTAATCCGCGAGCAAAGGTGCTATATACGATTGACGAATTAATCAGGAAAACGAGTGAAGCGATGCAGAAGCGTGTGAGCGCTGGAGAAACGCGAAAAGTAAAACATCTTGAGAATTATCTGGAAATTTTGAGATTAATTAGGGATGAATGCGAAAAATTGCGTCCGGATGGAGAAGAGGGATTGTTGGAAAGGACGCGGCCAGGGGTAAAGATTTAATTTTGGATTGTGATATGGTTAAAACTCGTTTCGCGCCATCGCCAACCGGATTTTTGCATGTCGGCAGTCTCCGCACCGCTTTATTTTCATATTTATTTGCCAAACACCATGGCGGAAAATTTTTATTGCGCGTTGAAGACACTGATCGCGAGCGCTTTGTTGAAGGTTGAATTGAAAACATACTCAAGTCGCTTCATTGGGCGGGAATCAAGCCTGATGAGGGTGTTGATTTGAATAAAACAGGAAAAATTACGCAGGTAGGCAAAAATGGGCCATATATACAATCAGAGAGATTAAAAATTTATCATAAACACGTTGACAAATTAGTTAAAGACGGCTACGCTTATCATTGTTTCTGTTCAAAACAGCGATTGGAAGAGTTGCGGCAAATTCAAGAAGCGAACAAACAAACAACCGGTTATGATGGAACTTGCCGCGATATTCCGTTGGCTGAAGCAAGAAAACGCGTGGCGGCAGGGGAGAGCTATGTAATCAGAATGAAAATGCCAAAAACCGGCACGACCAAATTTACTGATTTGGTTCGCGGCGAGGTAGAATTTACAAATGAGTTGATAGACGACCAGGTAATCTTAAAAACCGATGGTTTCCCGACATATCATCTCGCGGTGGTGGTTGATGATCATTTGATGGGAATCACTCATGCTATCAGAGCCGAAGAATGGCTGCCGTCCACGCCAAAACATATTGAACTTTACAAAATGTTTGGCTGGAAATCGCCTGAATTCGCGCATCTCTCTTTACTGGTAAATGAACAAAGACAGAAATTAAGTAAACGCCACGGCGATGTGTCGGTGCAGGATTTTATTGATAAAGGATATTTGCCGGAAGCAATGATCAATTTTATCGCTTTTTTGGGCTGGAATCCCGGTGATGAAAGAGAGCTGTTTAGTTTAGACGAATTAATTAAAGAGTTTGATTTTTCAAAAATTAGCAAGGCGGCGGGGGTGTTTAATTTGGAGAAGTTGAATTGGTTTAATCGTGAATATTTAAAACGATTGAGTGATGATGACTTGGTAGAAAGATGCAAATTACTTCTTATGGAACATGGACAATGGAACACGAGACAATATGATATGAAAAAAGTGTTGAATTTGGAAAAAGAAAGGGTAATTACGCTACGAGAGTTGGTAGAGGCGGTGGGGTTTGTTTTTGAGGAAATATCTTATGACGCTGAAATTTTGGTGTGGAAAAAAAGTACAAAAGAAGAAGCGAAAGATGGGCTGGGAAAATTAGCCGATTATTTGAATAAAATTAGTGTTCGAGATTGGACAAAGGCCGGATTGGAGTCAAAAGTAGGGGAGTGGATGCAGAAAAATAGCTTGGGGATTGGAAATGTAATGTGGCCGATGCGGGTGGCCCTGTCAGGACAAAAAAATTCTCCCGGGCCATATGAAATTGCGGAAGTTTTGGGGAAAGAAGAAGCTTTGAAACGATTACGAACGGCAATTGTTAAATTGTTAAATTGTTAAATTGTTTGATGCTATGCGACTCGTTATTAAGGCAGGTTTGTTAATTTTAATCGGACTATTCATAACTAGTCCAATTGTGGTTTTTTCTGAAAACGTTGGTGGAAATAAACAGGAAATTGATGTCCTGAATCAAAAAATCGCGGAGAAAAAAACGAAAATAAAACAGCTAGAGGACAGTATTGCGGCTTATAAAAAGAAAGTCGATCAAAAACGACTGGAAGCGATTTCTTTATCAAATCAGATTGCTATTTTTGACAATCGGATTTCACAAGTAGAGCTGGATATTCAGGCTACCGAAGATAAGCTGGATACGCTTACCTTGGAAATTGAAGCGCTTAACCTTGCGATTGATGACAAAGAAAAAGTGATCAGCAGACAAAAACGGATTTTAGCCGAGTTAATCCGAGCTTATCACGAGCAAGACGGAAAAAATTACATTGAAATCGCCGCGGCTTATGAGAATTTTTCCGATTTTTACAATCAAGTGCAATATTTACAAACCGTGCAGAATGACTTGGTGTTGAACGTAAATTCTTTGCGCGACGCGCGGCAAGATTTAGCGGATAAGAAAAAACAGATTGAAGAACGTAAAAATTCTTATCTGACTTTCAAAGAAGAACTAGAACAAAAAAAGGATGATTTTGACGAACAGGCGAAATTAAAACAGGATTTGTTGGCCCAAACATACTCGTCCGAGCTGAAATTTAAAACATTATTGGCAAATCTTAAAGAACAGTCGCAAGCTGTGGAAAGTGAAGTAATATCAATTGAGAGAGAAGTTCGTAAAAAACTGGAAAAACAAAAACAACTGAAAAATGTAGAACTTGAACCGGGCGGAAAATTCAGCTGGCCAACGCAAAGCCGATATATCACCACTGGTTTTTATGATCCGGATTATCCCTTTCGTTATATCTTTGAACATCCGGGGATTGATATTAGAGCGGCGCAGGGCACGGCGGTTAAAGCGTCCGCGTCCGGTTATGTCGCCAGAGCGAAAAGATGTTCGCTCGCCAGCTGTTACAGCTATGTAATGTTAGTGCACGCGGATGGATTATCAACTGTTTACGGCCATCTAAGCTCCATTGTCGTGGCTGAAGACAAATTTGTGACGCGTGGTGATATTATTGCTTATACCGGAGGAGCACCCGGGACAGCTGGCGCCGGACCGTGGACTACCGGGCCGCACATCCATTTTGAAATAAGAAAGAATGGTATTCCGATCAGTCCGTTGAATTATTTGATAAAGGATTGGTAGAATTTCTTTCTGTCATCCCCATGGAATGTCGCATAAGTGTCATTGTGCGACGCCTTCTCACACTTCACAAAAGGTTTTGTACCCTTCTCCCCCACAGAAAATCACTGCCAATAAACCTTACCTAAAAATCTCAAATCAATATAATTTAAACTGTTTAAATTCAGTTTTTCCTTTGCTAAAAGATGCTGAAATTCGACGAATTGCAAATCAATATCTTTTGTCAGCACGACTTTGAGCCGCCACCCCGCGTCGGTCATTATCTCCCCTTCCCCACGTTCATCCTCTATAATTGCGTAGCCGAAAGAAATGTCGGTTTTTTTGTTAATTAAATTGAACCAGTTGATAATTCCGCCAGCCAGTTCTTTGGTAATTGCAGCAGTATTTAAAGCAGTGATTTTACCGCGCTTATCAAACAATATCGGATAATCGCCCATCTCCGCGACAACATATTTTATATTTGGAGTGTGGCTGGCTTCCAAAATTTTTGTGTCCTCAATAACCTCGCCTTTTTCATTCGTACTCGTGGTTACTTGGGTTTTTGTATTCCACTCATCTTCACCCACTTGTCTGACAATCTCCACTAAATTGCCGTCCGCGTCCAGATAGCCGTATTCTTTGCCATTATCATAAATTAAATTGGAAATTTTTTCTTCAATTTGAATCGACAGCGCGGCAGGAAAATTTTTTTTGACTAAAATAGACTCAATCGGAAATCTTTCTTTCAAAATTTCTTTAATCTCCTCCACATCAATCAAAAAATAAGAATTGCCTGGCAAAAAAAATAATTTTTTGTAATCTATTATCCCCAACACTGCCTTCTTAAATTCTTCTTGATTTATCCGCTGTAATCCCGCCACCGAGACGTTATTTACTCTAAAAAAAGGGTGATAGACGCCGATTGCGATAATTAATGCGGCTGATACGGCGATCACCGCCAACAGGGGTTTCAGGCGATTTTTTGTCTGATGCCCGGCTAACAGCGGATTTTGTTTGGCGGAGTGCCAGGCAAAATCTTTAAAAACTTTGTCATTATTTTTTGTCCGCACCAAAAAATCAAGGGATCTTTTCACTCCCCTACCCCATTTGCGTTTTAAGCGATGCCGATTAAACATTTGCAAAAAAAAATTATTTAAATCCCCTTCTTAAACTTCTAAAAGTTTCTACCAGCCAATTTAGATAGTATTTTTTCGTCAATGGCAGGTCTTGGCAATGGACCAAATTAAAATTAAAACCGCCGAAACCTTTTTTAAAATGCGTGATTCCGTAGAAGGGGTGTTTTTTATTCGCGTTTGGCGGGGTGATGCCCCAAAAATTATACCAAGAAAGTCCGCGTTTTTTCGCCTCTTTAATCGCTTCCCATTGCACCAGATAAGAAGTCGGTAATTTATGGTCAAAATTAGCCGACGCGCCATGCCGATAAGCGGCCATATTGCCATAGAAGATGACAACCGCGGCTGAATCTACTCGGCCATCCGGCAAAATGCCCTTAATTAGCATTGCCTCGCCTCGCGGCGCGAAACAATTATATTCGTTTTGAATATACTCGTCAGAAAATCGGTGGAATTTGTGCCGTTGCGCGGTCAAATCATGCAACTGGCTGAATTCAGCTAATTTTTGCGGTTCGTTTGTTTTTATCACGATAACGCCAGTTTTCATACAGCGCCGAATTAAATAACGGTGCGTCTTCTCCATGCCGGCTAACAAGTTTTCTTCACTCAAACTCAAATCCAATAACCAAGTATTTTCCGCGAGTATATGCATCGGAGCGTTTTGATATTTAAATTGTTTGAATAAATTTTGATTGGTTGGATTATTTTCCCAAAATGGACTAGACTTGATAAAATCTAATTTTTGACTTCTTGCAAAATTTGATAAATGCGCGGTCAGCGCTTTGAGCGCCTCGCCGCGATTTTTTTTCTCGCTAATGACCGGCCCGTATGGTAAAAATAGAAAACTGCCGCGTTTAGCGTGAACCGTCACTGCCAGTGTTCCTCCCACCAATTTTTCCGCGTCAAAAATTCCGAACACCCAGCTTTGTTCGCCTAATTTTTTATAAAATTCTCCGTATTGAGGGGATTGCAAAAAAATCGCGTAAGTTTGATCTATAATAAACTTTTCCCAAATTTTTTCATCTTTAATCTCTCGAACGTCAAACATACTCTAAAAATAATTTATCAGCTTGATTATCTTCTCCGCGTCTTTGAAACTTATTGATATATCGGTTGGCAAATTTATTGACTGGGAAGCAAGTCGTTCAGCCTTTGGGCAAGTACCCGGCTGATAGCCAACCACAGATGAGTCCGCGTCTTTCGGAGCGACCGGAACATCATACCAATTGCCTAGAATAATGCCGTCCTTTTTGGCTGACGCCAGCAGTCTTTCCGGTTCAGCGATTAAAATCGGGTAGCGAAGCCAGGTAACATCACCCCACTCTTGATTTGGCAAATGAATTTTTTTATTTTCTATTTTTTCTTGATATCGCCGCGCTATTTCACGGCGATGATTGTTAAAAACGTCAAGCTGGCGCAATTGGTTTAACAAAATTGTCGCCAAGCTGTTGACTAGCAATGAAGGATAAAATTTTACCGCCCGACCGCGCTTCTCTTTTGGATAAATAATTTTATTTATCAGCCCTAATCTACCCGCGCACCACAACAGACACTTCCCTACTCCGAGATTATAAACCGGCTTTGAGATGAAAAAAATTATAAAAGAAAACAAATGCTGTAAAACTTTTCCTAATTTTGCCGAAGGTAGCGTTCGCTGAAACTCAAACAATTTTTCCGCAAATCCGTCATCGTTCGTTACGACTGCACCACCTCGGCCGCAAGAGACCGGCTTGTCGCTGCCAAAACTAAAAAATCCAACATCCCCAAATGTTCCTAATAACTTGCCATTATACTTTATTCCCAAAGCGTGGGCGCAGTCCTCAATTATGAATAAATTGTATTTTTTAGCTAATTTTAACAATAAATCAAGATTTGCCGGCTTGCCAAAAGTGTGCTGAATTAACAAGACTTTCGCTTGCGGGGTAATCTTTTTTTCTAAATCTGCCAAATCCATGTTGAAGTCGTCGCCAATATCAACATAAACAGGTTTTCCGCCGGCTTGAATAATTGCGTTTGCAACTACCACACAAGTATAAGATTGTAGCAAAACCTCCTCACCGGGTTTCAAATCTAGACTTTTTAAAATAAAATAGAGGGCGCTACGGCCACTGTCGAAAACAAAACAATGCTTAACGGAAAAATAATTTTTCAGCCACTGTTCCGCTCTGACGGCATTTTTTCCGATTTTTAATTGAAACCATTTCCACGGAAAAAGTAAAAAAGAAGCGGCAATCCACGCGTCGCTTTTGGCCAAATTCGGCGCGAAGCCAGTAAAAATCGGCTTACGAAAGATTTTCATATTTAATTTCCCGTATTACATTTTCCGGAATCCGATTTTCCAACAAAATAACAGCGGATGAATCTTTTAACCCCCGCAGATAAGCTAAAAGTTCCGCCGATGTCGGTTTACAGATGACATTCGTCTTAAATCTACCGGCAACGCCTATAGACAACGGCTCGACAAAATCTTTGGTAATTATGACTAGCTCATCAGCGACAATTGATATTTCCTCGCCTATTTTTTCATGTATTATTTCGCTCTCATTCCCCAATTCAAGCATGCCGCGCGTGACGACTATCCGTTTTTTCTCAGTCGGATATTTATTTACAATCTCTAAGGCCGCCTTAAAGCCGTTGGGGTTGGAATTATAACTATCGTCAATAATATCACAATTCCCATATTTAAAAATCTTGAGCGAAGGCGGCAGGGTCGCAACCGCGTTCCTCATTGTCTCCATGGCTATCCCCAGTTTTGTCCCGATCAACAAACAGGGCGCGATGTTCATTGCATTGTGTTCTCCGACAATCGGAGTCAAAAATTCAGTTTCACTCTTATCAATTTTAACGATAAAACTAATGCCGCTTAAATTTGATTTTACGTCTTTTATTAAACAGTCAGGATTCTGATCAGCATCTAGACCATAAGAAACGACTCGACATTTTAATTCACTCACTTTTTCGCGACAATAGTCATTGTCAAAATTAATCACGGCCAATCCATCATTCGGTAAAGATTTCAACAGTTCATATTTTGCCTGTTGAGTTTTTTCTATGCTTCCAAACAATGATAGATGCTGTTCGTTAATCGCGGTCAGAATGCCAATCTTTGGTTTGACCATGCGACAAATTAGAGCAATCTCGCCGATTTGATACGCGCCCATTTCTACGATAAACACTTCCACTCCGGTCAAATCAGTGGAGAGGACGAATTGGGCCACGCCAATTTCCGTATTGATATTGCGCGGTGTTCTGATGACATGATATTTTTGTTCCAAAATGTGATGAAGAAATTTTTTCACCGTGCTTTTGCCATAACTCCCGGTTATGCCGATCACCAGCAGATTGTTTTGTTCGGACAGCTTGCGCGCGGCTTTTTGAATTAAAAATTTTTTAACAATGTTTGTTATTTGATTGATAATAAAAATGACTCCGGTAATGATTAAAAACCTGACAATCAAAAGCACTAAAAATAACACCCAATCTTTAGCTAACAGAAAAACCGCGCCTTCAACTGCCACCGCCATCAAAATAATCAGGATCGCTTTTTGCGTGTACTTCGGATGCGCCAAGCTAGAACGATAAAATTTGAACGCGTTGTAAGCCAAGTCAACCGTGAACAAAAGCAAAAGAATATATTTTACCGTCAGCACGTCGTTCATCGGCCAGAAAAAGATAAAAAAAGCGACAACAGAACGCCAAAGTAGACGATATTTAGCCCAGTAGGTCTTGCCTTGTTGGGTGGTCAAAAAATCACGAAAACGATCCCAGCGGTATTCTTTCAATTGCCAAATATAACAAAATTCGGAGTAATCTATCACTGCGCTTAAAAGCCACAAAGAAAAAATTGTCAAATTAATCATTGAGAGCATATTTTCTTATCACTGACAAAAGTTTTTCCGGCTGCTGGAAATGCGCGCCGTGCCGAGCCAGCGCGATAACTTCTAATTTTGCGCTTGGAATTAAACGCGCCGCTTTTTTGCTGTCTTTAAGAGGAACATACTTATCCAAAGTGCCATGAATCAGCAGGGTGGGAACGGAAATTTTTGGCAAAGTATCGGTCAAATCCTGTCGGATGATTTTTTTAAAAATTTCTCGTTTAATTCCGGAAGTTTCCGCGTAATCAGGAGAATCAGCCGTTTTGTACAAAATTCTCTTTGCCCACACATCAAATTTTTCTATAACTGGCAGTTTAAAAATTAACTTACCGGTTTTCGCCACTATTCCAAAAAAGAATCTTCGCAATCCCCTTCTTCGCCTAAATAACGCCGGCGCGAATAAAATCAGCTTGTCAATCATTTCCGAATTTTGCGCGGTAAAGTATGCCGCGACTTGTCCGCCGAATGAGTGACCAAGAAGAATTGGTTTGTAAGTGTGTAAGTGTGTAAGTTTGTCTTTGACGAAATTAGAATATTCTTCAATGCCCCACACTTCGCTTGGACAAGGTTCTTCTCCAAAACATGGCAAATCAATTACTTGTATTTCAAAAAAGTCCTTGCCTAAGTCTGTAAAATTATGCCAAGTCTCTTTTGTTCCACCCCAACCGTGGAGGATGATTAAGATTGGTTTGTCTGACATAGTTTTTTCTTCCCCACCCACTTCTGCAGAACTTTCGGTACTTTGACACTACCATCAGGCTGTTGGAATTGTTCTAAAATGGCAGGCAGTAAGCGACTGGTAGCTAAACCGGAAGCGTTAAGAGTGTGCACAAATTCATTTTTATTAGTGGCAATATTTTTAAATCTAACATTCCCGCGACGGGCTTGATAGTCAAGAGCGTTAGAAACACTGCTTACTTCTTTATACACTCCCATACTTGGAATCCAAACCTCAATATCACATGTCTTCGCCATGGCCGCCGAAGAATCGCCAGCCGCCAGTTGAACCGTTTGATAATGTAAATCAAGACCTTCTACCAATTTTTCCGCGTTTTTAATCAGCTCTGCATAAGCTTTCCACGAATTTCCCGGCTTGGTAAATTGAAACATCTCAATTTTATTAAACTGATGTCCACGAATCATCCCCCGTTCTTCTTTGCGATAACTGCCGGCCTCGCGGCGGAAACAGGCTGAATAAGCGAAATATTTTAACGGCAGATTTTCTTCGTCCAATATTTCATCGCGGTGATAATTGCCCAGCATCATTTCGGAGGTCGCATTGAGGCAAGTTCCATCCTGCGTCCAAAATAAATCGTCTTTAAATTTTGGCAGATGGCCGGAAGTGTAAGCCGACTGTTCTGTCAGCAAATATGGCGGCAAAACAAAAGTATATTTATTTTTTTTATGAAATTCCACGAAATAATTCAACAGCGCCCATTCAAACAAAGCGCCATCGCCGCGATAAAGCCAGTACCCGGAGCCGGACATTTTAACCGCCCGCTCATAATCAATCAAATTCAAACCTGTCGCTAATTCAACATGGTCCTTGGGATTAAATTTAAACTTTGGCTGGCGGCCAAAAGTCTTAATCACTTTATTATTTTCTTTTCCGCCCGGCAGAACATCATCAGCCGGCAAATTCGGCAATTCGCTTAACGCGGTCTTTAGTTGTTCGTCAACCAAACGCAAATCGTTTTCAAAGTTTTGAATCTGCGCGCCAACTTCTTTCATCTGCGCGATAATTTCCGGCGTTGGTTTAGTCTTTGAATGGAGATTCCGATCTGCTTTTAACATTTCCATTTCTGCGATTAACTTGCGGCGCTTGTCGTCTAAAAAGATAATTTCATCCAAATCAAACTGCGCCGGCTCCAAGCGCTTCAATAGAGCGGTTTTAACCGTCTCTTTTTGTTCACGGATTTTGTTAATGTCAAGCATATTGTTTCACACTGTCATCCCGAGCGACCGGAGGGAGCCGAGGGATCCCTTTTTAGTACGTTGAAATGACATTTTAATTATAATTTATATTTCTCAATTATTCCCACCAAATCCCCAATTATACTCTTAAACAACTCGTTGTTTTTAAAAATTAGCTTAAACTTGCTGTACTCTCCAGGATTAATCCATTTTATCTCCATTATTATTGTTTCCCCATACTCCACAGCCCCGCCGGGAAATTCCCACGTACCATGGAATTTTTTGTTATGAGGGTCATTTCTTTTGGCTATAAGCGCTTTGCCGTCTTTAATGATAATCGCCAGCGGCACCACAATATGTCTTGAACCGAATTGTTTTCGTAAAAAATATTTCATTTGCGCGAGCGCTTTACCGCGGTGGCTGCAAGAATTTTTTTCCACAACGCTCATTTCCACATAAGCTTTTTTCTTTTCATCAACGTAAAAAATCGGATCATAACCAAAACCATTATCTGAATCTATTGCCTTTTCCAAAATATGACCCGCGGTTTCACCATTAGTTAGATATAAATCCTTGGTCTTCGGATCATAGATCGCCAGCACTGCTCTGAACCGCGCTGTCCGTTTCTTCCATGTTTTGCCTTTCAATTTACCAAGCACCAATTCATTTCGTCTAGACTTGCTATCGGCGATACGCGCGCTTTTAACGCCGGGCCAGGCTTTTAACGCGTCTACAAACAAACCGCCATCATCTGCCAAAGAAATTAACCCCGTCTTCTCCGCGTAATACTTCGCTTTTAGTATGGCATTGCCTTCTAAAGTAGGCTGATCCTCTGCCGGCTCTTTATATTTTGTTCCCACATCTCCCAAAGAAACTAGTTTAACCGGTAAATCGCCCAAAAAACTTTTTATCTCTTTAAATTTTCCTTCGTTTGTGGTAGCAATAAGGATTTTCATCATATCATCCTCTCAATATATTTTTTAATTTTTGTTGTCTTCATTCTCTTCGGCTGGCACTCGGATAAACGAACAATCTTGGTTTTATTTAAACCCAGTTCAACCAAAGCGCGGCTGAGTTTATCAATATATACCCTCTGGTCATAGCCCAAAGCGATAACATCTGGTTTTATTTTTTTAATCACTTTGTAAACATCAGTTTTGTCGCCCAAAACCGCTTCATCAACCAAATTGATGTGTTTAACAAACTTCAATCTCTCATTTTCATTATGAAACGGACCGATTCCTTTCACTTTTTCAACATTAATATCCCGCGCCACTACCGCTACCAGCTTATCACCGTATTCGCGCGCTTCCTCAAACATGTGGATATGTCCGAGATGTAAAATATCAAACGTCCCAAACACCATTACAATTGATTTCATATTAAGAATCTTGCGCCGGTTTTACTAATGGAAACAAAACGCAATCTCTCATTGGTTTGTTAGCTAAAAACGCAAATAATCTTTCAGAAAATCCAAATCCGCAGGTTGGCGGCATGCCATGTTCCAGCGCCTCAACAAAATCTTTATCATGCATCTGCGCTTCCGCGTCGCCGGCCTCGCGCATTTTCGCTTGTTCAGTAAATCTTTCCGCCTGGTCAATCGGATCATTCAGTTCCGCGTACCCATTCCCCAGCTCGCTGCCGGCAAGAATAATTTGAAAACGACGGGTTAATTCCGGCTTTTCCGTTCTCCGTTTAGACAACGGCGATACGGCAACCGGCTGTCCGACCAAAAAGGCCGGGCCTTTTATGGCTTTTCTACAATGTTTCCATAAAGAATCAATCAACCTGCCTTTTGTTTCTTGTTTGGTATATTCAATTTTTAAGCTATCTAATTTGGCTCTAATTTCTTTTTCCGAAGCTTTCAGCACATCAATTTTCAGATTTTTTTTAATCGCATCGGTGTAATCAATCCTTTCCCACTTTTTATTTAAATCAATGCTTTTGAACTCGCCGATATCAAATTTAAGCGTGCCAAATGCTTCTTGCGCGATATGCTTCGTCAATCTTTCTACGAGATTCATCCCTTTTTCATCATCAGCGTAAGCCCAGTAAAATTCCATTTGCGTGTAATCTTGAAGATGCTCGCGACTCATGCCCTCGTTTCTAAATTGCCGGCCAATTTCAAAAGTTTTTTCAAATCCGGCGACCATCAGTCTTTTTTGCCACAACTCGCCCATAGAAATGCGCAGATAGACATCCAGATCTAAAACATTCAGGTGCGTAACAAACGGAGTCGCGTCAGCTCCACCGCAAGTTGATTCAAGCACAGGCGTTTCAACTTCTAAAAATCCTTCTTTCAGCAAAAATTCGCGTGTCGCCTGCCAAAAACGGCTTTTTCGCCTGAACAAATCTCTAAGTTCTGGGTTGGAAATCAATTCCAAGTAACGCTTGCGCAAACGCAATTCTTCATCTTGCAGACCATGAAATTTATCCGGCAAAGGCAAAAGGGATTTTGCCAACAATGTCCATTTTTTAACTAAAATAGACGGCTCGCCTTTATGGGTCAAAAATTTTTCTCCGGATACTTCCACAATGTCGCCCATGTCTATTTTTTTTGTAAACAAATCATACGCTTCTTTTCCAATATCATCTTGTTTAAGCGCGATTTGCATGCGGCCGGATTCATCTTGCAGATGACAAAAGGTGAGTTTGCCCATTTCTCTTTTAGTTAAGATCCTTCCCGCCACAGCGAATTTTTCTCCATCTTTGCCAGCCAAAGCTTGTGTTAAGCTGTGCTGTCGGCTAGATTCAGCCGGATATGGATTTATTCCCGCGGATATTAATTCTTCCATTTTTTTCAAACGAATCTTGCGTTCGTCGTTAATATTGATTTTTTCTTGGCTATCCATAGCAAATTAATTGGCTAAAATTATGAAGTTATTATACTAAAATCTATATAAAAACACAAATCCCACCAAACAGGTGGAACTTTGCGAAGGGGAGGGAAATTTTCTGAGAGGTCTCTCTCGCAATCACTTCACCTCTAACACCCTATATTCCTGCTCTCCGGAAGGAAGTTTGACTTTGATTTTTTCGCCTTTCTTTTTCCCTAAAAAAGCGCTGCCCAATGGAGATTCGTTGGAAATTTTACCGGCAACCGGATCAGCTTCCTGCGCGCCGACAATTACATATTCTTTTTTGCCATTTTTTGATTCCACGATAACAGTGGAGCCAATCGTGATTACACTCCCCTGTCCTTGCGTGGTTGAGATGATCTCCGCGTTGCTCAAAAGATACTGAATTTCATTAACTCGGCTTTGTGTCCACGCCATTTCTTCCCGCGCCGCGTGGTATTCCGCGTTTTCCGAAAGATCGCCCATTTGCCTCGCATCATCAATCCGCTTGGCAATACGCGGCAAAACCTCCAGCTTTAACTCGCGGAGTTCTTTTTCCAATCCGGTGAATTTTTCTTTAGTCATGAATTGCGCTTCTTCGTCGGACATAGATTTTGTCAATAAAAATACCCGCCATTTGCGGTGATTGTAGTATAGCAGAGCTGACAAAACAGGAGAAGTGAGTTATCCACACCGCATCAATCGCTCCGCTCCGGTGCAAGCAGGGCCACAAGCTGTGTTTCGCCTTCTAAACCGATCTGCTATGGCTCAGATTTATATCCCCACCACCACTTATAAAACTCATAAGCGATTGGCGCGGCGATGCTGCTGCCTTCCCCGCCTTCTTCAATCAAAATAGTAACAACGATTTCCGGCTTATCAACCGGCGCGAAAGAGGTAAACCAGGCGTGATTGCTTTTGTTTTTATTCCACTGCGCGGTGCCGGTTTTCCCGGCAACGGCAAACGGCAGGGTTCCCAAACGACGGCAAGAGCCATATTCAACACAGTCTACCATGCCGACTTTAACGGTTGATAAATATTTTTCCGTAAATAAATACGTGTTAATTTTTTTAACGGAATATTTTTCTTGCGCTTTTGTCAATGGATTTTCAAAATAGTCTAACAAGTGCGGACGAAATAAAATCCCGCCATTCGCGATAATGGATGTAAGCGAGCTGATTTGTAAAGGGGTAACCAGCAAGCCGCCCTGGCCGATTGATAAGTTATAAGTATCGCCGATATACCAGCGCTCGCCGGTCGCTGTTTCTTTCCATTCCCGCGATGGAATCAGACCGGCTTTTTCTCCCGGCAAGTCAATGCCGAGTTTTTGTCCGAAGCCGAAATATTTTAAATACTTGCCGATTAAATCCACGCCCAATCCGACAAAACTTCTATAACCGCCCCCAATGTAATAATAAAAAGTATTAACGGAAGAAGCAAGAGATTTTTTTACGTCAGTTAATCCATGTCCACCCGCGAGCCAATCCGGAAAAAACCAATCGCCCACCTGAATGCCGCCGACGCTTAAAACCGTGGTTTGACTGGTAATAATCCCTTCTTGCAAAGCGGCGTAAGCGATCGCCGGCTTAATCACCGAGCCGGATGGGAAAAGACCGCTGACCGCGCGATTAAAAAACGGTTTATTTTCATCTTGCAAATAATTTTTATAAACTTCCGGACTAATGCCGCCGGAAAAATCATTATTATCAAAAGTTGGTAAACTTACCATTGCCAACACACCGCCGGTGTTTGGATTAAGAACAATGCCGGACGCGCGGACCTTGTTATTGTTTTTTAAAACCGCGCGAATCAATTCCTCCAATTTTTTCTGCATTTCAAAATCAATCGTCAAATAAGCGTGTTTTCCGGATATTGGCGCTTCTTCAGCCAAAGTGGCGCGCTCTTTGCCGCTCGCGTCAACTTCAACGCGTTTTTTGCCATAAACGCCGCGCAGTTCTTTTTCATAATTTTTTTCTATTCCAACTTTGCCGATATTATCCGACGACAAATATCCCTGATCACGCAAATTACCCACGTCAGCCTGGCTAAGCTTGCCGATATAACCTAAAAGCGCGGACAAAGAATACGGCGTTGAGGTGACCACCTCCCGCGCCAGGCTGGAATTATAATTCAAATACAATCGCTTGCTGCCGCGTTGGATTTCAATTCCCGGCAAATCAGCCGCAGTGATTAAAATTGAAAGCGCGGTATCATAATCAATATCTTCTTGAATTACGACTGATTCATGGTTGTAGGAACCGTACTCATTAATTTTTTTCTCTATTTCTTCTTGACTCTGATAGATTAAACCCGATAATCTTTCAATCAATGTTTTTCTTTTCTGCGCATCCCTCGGCAGTTCTTGTGGAACCAAGGCCAGATAAAAATTGGGAATATTTTTTGTCAGCTGTTTGCCATTGGCATCAAAAATCAAACCGCGTTCGGCAAAAATCGGAATAATTTTTTGCCGATTTCCTTCCGCCGCCAAGCGATACTCCCCGCCTCTGACCGCTTGCAAATAAAATAACCGAGAAAAAATCAAAATAAACGCGGCCAGCAGGACAATAAAAAAATAACGCGCCATCCGGCTGGTGAGTTTGGTGCCAACAAAATTTTTATCTTGAGGCAGTGGCGGTTGGCGTCCGGTATGCTGCTCAAACACCACCGATTCCTCCACCCATTGATAGCGACTGGGCATAATTAAACTTTAAACAGCGATGAGTGGTCCAGCGACGCGTTTAATCGCCGCGAGAAACGCGAGATGATAAAAAATAATAAAGCGATCGCCGGCACGCTAAAAAGCAATTCCCATGATAATGTTTGGATGATGTTCCGCCACGCCGGCATTTGAGTTAAACCGAAAAATTTAAACAGCAAAATCGCGCCGACATAAATTGAACGATAGCTGACGATGGTCAAAAAACCCAACGCTCCGGCGGCATACCAAGAACGATTGGTGAAAAGATACTTATAAAGCCAAAAAGCCAATAACACGCTCACTGTTCCGGAAATTAACAAGATCCCAAACGGCGCCGTAGTATACAATTCAATAATTAAATGCGAAAAAAAAGCAAACCAAACAACGAAGCCTGAATCCCACCAAAACATCAAAACCACCAAAAGCGTTAAAATAATATTAATTTTTGACCAGGGGAAAGGGAGCACGAACGCCAAGCCGATATGCAAAGCGGACAAAAAAATTATCCCCAGCATGGCCGATAAAAATCGCAGAATTGAATACATAGCTTCAGCCGCTATTCAGCGTTGATTAGAACGGAAACGAGAGTCACTTTATCAAAGTCGGCAAAGGGTTTGATGACCGCTTTTTGAAATGGCTGATGAGCTTCTTTTTCCACAGCTTGGACAGTCCCAATGAGCAGGCCGCGCGGCATTTTTTCTTCCAAACCGGAAGTTACCACGATGTCGCCCATGTTGATTGACTCGCTTTGAGGGATAAAATTCATTTGCACGCTAATGCCGTAGCCGCCCTCCACCAACCCGATGCTTTTTTCATAATTAACTACCGTAGCGGCAATCTTGCTTTGATTATCATCCAAAAGACGGACAACTGATATTTTTTCTTCAACTTTCGCGATTTTTCCAACCAAAATGCCGTCGCCGACGATTACCGGATTTCCTTCCTTAATGCCATCCTTTGATCCGCGATTGACAATCAGCGTGCTTTCGGTCGGATCAATATTTTTACCGATAACCTCAATGCCGATGGAATTATAATTTTTAATTTTAAGAAAATTCAATTGCTGCCGCAAATTTTCATTATCTTTGCGCAAAGTTTCAAACTCAACCTCGTCAATTTTATTTTTCAACCACTCTTCTTTTATCTTTTTATAAGCTTGCGACATCTCGTCCGGCGTCGCGAATTCTTCGTCCGCATTGTTTATCTTGACGCTCAAAACATACATTGCCTTAGACGCCGGATTTACCAGATAACGAAAAAAATTTTCTACCGGTTTCAGCCAGCCCAAATAATGCAATAAAATCGTCATCGCGAGCACAATTGATACGGCAAGAAGCGTAAAAAAATTTTTCCGCATAATCAACGGCTGACTCTAGCCGATGGCAGAGCAACCTCTTTTAACAAATCGGTATCTTCCAACAACCCTCCAGTCCCACGCACTACCGCTGTCAGCGGATCATCGGCAACGCGCACGGGAATCGCGGCCGCCCGGGCGATAACGCGATCCAACCCTTTCAACAGCGCGCCGCCGCCAGTTAACAGTAATCCGCGCTCGTGGATATCAGCGGTTAATTCCGGAGGCGTGATTTCCAAAGTCATCTTTACATGTTCAACTATCGTATTCACCGAGCGGGCCAAGGCTTCACGGATATTTTCATCTGTTACCATCACTTCGCGCGGCAATCCAGTCATCACATCGCGGCCGCGCATCGGAAATTCCATTTTCTCCGTGATGGGAATTGCGGAACCAATTTTTATTTTAATCTGCTCGGCGTGGCTCTCGCCAACATACAAATTAAACACTTCTTTGGCGTACTGCATAATATTGCGATTCATTTCGTCTCCAGCCACGTGAGTAGATTTCCAAGTTACAACTCCGCTTAGAGAAATAACGGCAATCTCCGTCGTGCCGCCGCCAATGTCAATCACCAGATTGCCCACCGGGTACTGAATTGGCATCCGCGCGCCAATCGCAGCGGCCATCGGTTCCTGCACCACATAAACTTCGCGCGCTCCCGCCGCGATGGTAGCGTCCTCAACCGCTTTGATTTCAACTTCAGTAACTTCCAGCGGCGTACAGATGATCACTTTGGGACGATTAATAAACGTGAACCTGTCTTCATTAACTTTATCAATAAAATATTTCAACATTTTTTCCGTAACTTCATAATCGGAAATGATTCCATTTGTCAAAGGCCTGGTTACCGTGATATGCGGCGGGGTTTTTCCCAACATGCTTTTGGCCTCATTGCCAACCGCCAAAATCTGTTCGGTTTTTGTATTTATCGCCACGACTGACGGTTCATTGATGACAATCCCCTTTCCCCGCACATAAACCAAAGTATTGGCGGTACCCAAGTCAATGCCTAATTCGGAACTGAATTTTGGCCAAAATCTTTTAAACATAATTTATATCTTCACTAAATCCGTTTTTTCTTCACCTCGTCGTTTTACCTCCACCGAATCTTTTTCCAAAGTTTTGGCACTCACGACATAACGATAAGGAACGCCAATTAGATCGCTGTCAGCGAATTTCGCGCCAGCGGAAACGTCAGCTCTGTCGTCGTACAGCACTTCTTTGCCGGACCTGATTAATTTCTCGTAAATTTCATCCGCGCGTTTGGCGACGACCGGACTTTTAGCCAACGAAACCAAGTGAATATCAAACGGAGCCACTGATTCGGGCCAAATCATGCCGTTGGCGTCATGGCCAACTTCAACAATCGCGCCCATCACCCGCGACGGCCCGAGACCAAAACAACCCATAAACACATCTTTTTCTTGATTATCTTCCGCGCAGTATTTAAAAGCAAACGGAGCGGAATACTTGATTTTTAATTTAAAAATATTGCCAACCTCAATTGCTTTTTTAACTTCTCTGGCCGCGCCGCAATATGGGCACTTTAAATCCGTCACTAATTCTTTGTTTTGATTTTTACCGCATTTGCCGCAGACATAGACATCATCTTCGCCGTGTTCGGTAAAAACTTGAAATTCATGGGAAAATTTGCTGAAAGTTCCACCCGTGGCTTCAACTATTTTAGCGTCCAAACCGCAGCGAGAGAAAATTTTAGAATAAGCCGCGCTTACTTTTTCATAGTAAGAGTTCATATCCGCTTCATCGCGATGGAAGCTGTACAGGTCTTTCATGTTAAATTCACGACCGCGTAAAAGCCCTGACTTCGCGCGCGGTTCATTGCGAAATTTGTGTTGGATTTGATACACTGCCTCCGGCAAATCTTTGTAAGATTTGACAAAACGTTGAACCAAAGGCTTTACCACTTCTTCATGAGAAGCGCCCAAAGCGTATTCTTTATCGCCCGCGCCTTCCAGTTTGAACAAAACATCCAGTCCATCCCAACGACCAGTTGCCTCCCAATTTTCTTTTGGACTCAAGGCTGGCATCAAAATCTCCTGTCCGCCGACCGCGTCTATTTCTTCGCGAATAATATTTTGAATCTTTTTCAACACGCGCAAGCCGAGCGGCAAGTAAGTGTAAACTCCGGCCATCAATTTATCAACAAACCCTGCTCGAATTAGAAGCTGGGCGTTCAGGCTGACTTCGTCTTTTGGCGCTTCGCGCAATGTTTTGGTAAAAAGTTGTGATTGGCGCATAATAATTATTGGATAAAATTTTGTTTAGAATTTTTAGTTGACCAAAAAAATGACAGGATTAAAAATATAATCGCGAAAAACATCATCATATTCCACCAATTAAGATACTGCTTGCCCTGCAAATACATCAGAAGAGTCAACGCGCTGGAAATTATCAATGAATCGCGAAAACTCTTTTGCACTTGGCGATACATGATCAAATAATCACGGTTTAATAGATGCCGAACTAAAAATGCCAGCAGAGAAATTGTGCCAAGCAGAGCGAAGAATAGGCTTAAATAAAAAAATCCAAAACCAACGCCGGTATCTTGAAACGGATCGATATTCATGACAACAATCCACCACGCGGCCCAACAGAGCACCGTGGCGATTAGCATAATTGCGAGGTATTGGCGAAGGGTCATAAAACAAAAAATAGTAGCCTTAGCTACCGGTTATTCTACTATTTTAGCTAGATTTTGGCAAGTGTGGACAGTCACAGTAAATATCTAATCCTGTCCACTTCATTTTTGCCGATTTTATTATTAACTCCATCAACAATCTCCTGCTGGCGGAGGCGGACTTCTTGTGCCACGGCCGAGTTGGCGCAGCTGATTGTTAGAGTGCGATTTTTCAAAAACAGCGCGGCAATGTTTTTTTCCTGTTCTTTGCCAAATATCTCCAATAGAAATTCTTTCGCGGACTCAACAATCTGACTGGCTTGCAGCTGCTTTTTTAGCGGAGTTTGCGCCGCGATTTTATTTTTTAAAGTGTCGGCGAGACGAGTAAGGGGCATAATCAAACAACATACACATAAATATTACCATCTTTCTTCTCTATTGGCCAATCGGAAAAAGTAAAAGCGTAGGAAACAACGCGGCTTCCGGGTTTCATTTCTTTTTTGATTTTTGCAATTAGAAACTCTTTGTTTTAATCGGCTGATCCAATACAAGAAAGGGTTTATTTCCACGCCAACGCTTTGCTCGCAATGCGAAGCGACCGCGAACACGATTCTTCCCTCGCCAGAACCCAAATCAATTACCTTCTCCGCGTCGGTTAAATTAGCCAGCTCAATCATTTTAACAACATTGCGACTCCGCGTCGGCACAAACGGCGCGCCGCTTACGGTAGCATAGACCATGTAAGCAACATAAAATAACAAAATTAAATAAAATAAAGAAAATATTATGAGAAATATAATTATATCAGTCATAATCGGCGATATTCGCAAATATCTTTAAAATCGCAAAATCCGCAGACGTGTGGTCCCGGGGTGGCGGTGAAGTCTTGTGTTTTGATCCGATTAATTGTCGCGGAAATTTTCTCGCGCAATTCTTCCAGCTCTTCATCTTTGCCTAAAAACTCCGTCCGCACATTGTCTTCCAGATAATAGTAAGTTAATTTCGCCACTGTACCCAAATTTTTATATTCCGACAGACTCTGCGCCGCGATTTGATAAATCAAAAGCTGGTTTTTCTCATCGCCGGTAACTTTTTCTTTGGTCTTGCCGGTTTTGTAGTCAACAATCTCCAACGAACCATCCGCCAGCTTGTCAATTCGATCAATCCGGCCATTAATAAAGCAGTCGCCTACTTTAATTTTAAACCAACCTTCCAGCGCCACGGGGATAGTCCAATTACCCTCTTGTGTTTCGTAAAAAACTTTCAAAACTTTTTTCCCTTTGGCGAAATACTCTTCTCTCTGCTTCTGATTTTTATACCAATCATCAATCCATTTCTCTTGATAAATGCTTAGTAATTCATCCAAAGTAGGAATTTTAATTTTACCGCTATTATTCGTTAACGATTGCGTTATTCCAAACAACGAATCCTGTTTGGCGCTATTTAATTCTATTATGCGCTGATAAAATTTTTGCATCGTGCCGTGCATGGTTAATCCGAAACTAAAACTCGCGCTGCCTTTGGTTGGAATTTCTAAAATGTAAGCCAGTTTGTATTGATACGGACATCTTTGATAAGAATTTATTTTTGAGTAAGAAAGGGAGCTTGGGATTTCATAACTGATTTTTGTTTTTTCTTTCTCCAATCGTGCGCTGTTCCATATTCCATGTTCAATGTTAGGCAGCATTTTCTTCTCCACCTCTTTCTCTTTTTTAACACCAAACCCCAATTCATCCAAAAACCTGCTGATTTTCTTCGCCCGTACGCCGCCGTAATCTGACGCGCTGGTGAGAAATAAACTCTCTTTCGCGCGCGTCATGGCCACGTAACATAAACGGCGTTCTTCCTGAATATGAAAATCGCCTTCGGGCAGTTGTTCTTTAATTAAATCCGCCGGCAATTCAATCGCTTCGCCGCGCGAACGGGAAGGAAATCTGTCTTCAACCAAATTCACGACAAAAACATATTTAAATTCCAAACCCTTGGCCGCGTGAATAGTCAAAATATTAACCGAATCGGGCGTGTCTTCCAGCTGGCGCATTGAGCCCTCATCTCCGGCATCCATTAAATATTGGCAATGCTCAACAAAACCTTTCACATTCGCATCTTTGATTGTCTCCTCGTATTTTTTTACTTCTTCAAAAAATTGATGCAGTTGATGAATTTGGCGGATAACATTTTGGTTGCCGACCGCATCCTCATGGGTTAGATACTTGAAATACCCGCTGGCTTCAAAAAAATCAATCAGAATCGCGGCCGGCTTGCCGGTTCTTGCCTGTTTCATCCCGTTATGAATTAATCCGATCAATTTCTCGCAGACCCCAATCCACTCTTTATATAAGCCAATTTCTTGTCCGCGCTTTAGCGCTTCGTAATAGGAAATGGATTTTTTACGCGCGAAATGAGTTAATTTCTGCAAATCATTTTCCGGAAAATCAAAAACTGGCAATTTCAACAGCCTAAACACAGCGCTTGACTCGTGATAAGAATCAACAACTTTCAAAAAATTATACGCGTCCAAGACTATTGGTTGGCGAAAAAGTCCGGAAGACGCTAAAAATTCATATGGTATGCCCGCGTGCTCCAAGCCGGCGATAAACGGTTCGGCGTGGCTGTTCGCCCGCACCAAAATTGCAATCTCATCCAAGCCCACCAATCCACTACCGCTAATATCACTAATTTTCTTCACCACCGCTTCCACCTCATCATTCAAAGTAGCGCAATGAACATGTTCAATCACGGACTTTACAGACTTTAAGGACTTTACAGACTTTAAGGACTTATCGATTTTAAGCTTAAATTCAAGGCGATCCGGATTATTATTTTGTATTGACTTATACGCCAGATCCAAAATCTCTTGCCCGGAACGATAATTTTCCGTTAACACAACCTCTTTGGCTTTTGGAAAGTCTTGTTTAAACCGTAAAATGTTTGAGACTGATGCTCCGCGGAAGGCAAAAATGGACTGATCATCGTCCCCGACGACCGTCAATCGCTCGTGCTGCCCCAAGAGTTTGACAAGATAATATTGCGCCCAATTTACATCTTGAAACTCATCAACCAAAATATATTTAAATCTTTCTTGCAATGACTTTAGAATGTTCGGTCGCTTTCCCAGCAATTTAACCGCGCAATAAATCAGATCGCCAAAATCCAAGGCGTTATTATCCAAAAGAAGCTGATTATAAACATGATAAGCGTTAGCGACCTCTGACAAGCGTCCCGATTCTTCGGTTGAATCTTTATCTAATTGTTGTCCTTGAGCATGCTGTAAATACTCTTCCGGACTTACCAGCTCATCTTTGCATTTGGAAAAATGTTTTATTAATTCATGAATATGCCGCGTCGGGTTGCCGAGCGGACGATAATAATCCAAATTAAATTTTTCCAGGTTTTGTCTAACCAAAAGCCACGCGTCGGTTTGGGTCAGAAGCTTGAATTGATTGGAAATTCCAATATCCAAACCATGATGTTCTAATAGGCGCTGGCAAAAAGCGTGAAAAGTTGAAATCTGCAAGTCGGCATAACCCGCATCAAGCTCTTTATCAACACGATCTAACATTTCTCCAGCGGCCTTGTCAGTAAAAGTAACCGCTAAAATTTCTTCCGGCTTCGCTAATCCGTCTTTAATTAAATGCGCGATTTTTTTTGTTATGACCGTCGTTTTCCCGGTTCCGGCTCCAGCCACAATCAACAGCGGACCACCGTTGTGTTTTATTGCTTTAAGTTGCGCGGGATTTAATTCACTCATAATTTTTTATCAACTGATAAACCCCCCGGCTTGCAGTTGCCAGAGTTTTCGATAAATACCGCCGGCTTGCTCCAACAATTCATCGTGCGTCCCCTCTTCTTTTATTCTCCCGCCGTCAATCAATATTATCCGATCCATTTTCATTATCGTGGACAAACGATGAGCAATAACAATTACCGTTTTGTCGCGCATCAAATTATCAAGCGCTTCTTGGATCAATCTTTCTGATTCCGAATCTAAACTGGAAGTCGCCTCGTCCAAAACTAAAATCGGCGCATTGTGAATAATTGCTCGCGCGATCGCCACCCGCTGGCGTTCGCCGCCGGACAACTTCACGCCGCGTTCGCCGACAAAAGTTTCATATCCTTCAGGAAATTGAGAGATAAACTCATGACAATGCGCTAACTTAGCGGCTTTATATACTTCTTTATCTGTCGCTTCCGGCCGGCCATAACGAATATTTTCCTTTAATGAACGGTGAAAAAGAATCGGATCTTGCGGCACCAAGCTTAAATTAGCCCATAAGCTTTCTTGGGTAACCTTATCTATTCTTTGTCCATCAATAGAAATTTTGCCCTGCTGAATATCATACAAACGCAGAAGTATTTTCGTTACCGTGGTCTTGCCCGCGCCGGATGGGCCGACTAAGGCGATTTTTTCTTTTGGCAAGATATCAAGATTAAACCCGGTTAAAACACTATGAGTTTGTTTGTAATTAAAATCAACGTTTTCAAACTTAATTCCGCCGCGCGGCACGCGCAAAACTTTTGCCCGCGAAACGTCCTGAATTTCGTGCGGTGTGTTTAAAATTTCCGTCATCTCTTCCGCGTCGGATAAATCATGATAAACATCGCGCATCAAACGGCCCAAATCCCAAATTTTCATCAAAACCGCCAACAAATAACTCTGCAAAAGGACAAAATCGCCGATAGTAAACTGGTTTTTTTGCCAAAGACGAACGCCAACATACATCAGGCCGATTTCAATACTAATTGCCAGCAACCCTTGAATCGCCTCAAAAGTATTCTCTATATTCCAAACCCGGCGTTGAAGATTTTTTACTTTTTGGCACAGTCCGAAGAAAACACCGATTTCGCGAAAATAGCCGTTGAACAATTTTACGTTAGTATGATTGCTTAAGGTGTCCGCCAGGTCGCCTGACACGGCTGATTCCGCTTCACTGCGAACAAGATCAAACTTCAAACGATACTTAATCAAAAAAATATTTACTATTATAAACACCGTGACCCAAATCAACAGCGCGGAGCCAATTAAAACACTGCGTGTAAACAAGACAAAAATAATCGCGCTGACGCTGATTAAAAGATTTAATAAATTCCAAAATAAACGGTCGCTTAAACGTTCATAGGAATAGATAAAGCGATTCGCCTTTTTCACCAGCGAACCGATAAAATTATCGCTGAAAAAAGATAAGGAGTGATGATGCAGGTATTTAAATACCGTATCAGACAACTCCGCCATAACGCCGGATTGCAGATAACCCGCGGCAAAACTGGCAACGCGCCAGCACAGCCAGCCGATTAATTCAACACCCAAAATCGAAAGTAAAGTAGCCACTAAAAGACTGGCGATATCCGGACTGCTGGATTGGGAAATGAGATCAAAAAACTTCTTTAAATACAGCGGAACAATAACACTAACCAAAGCACCCCCGGCTACCGCGAATAAAGTTAAAAACATCAGCAATTTATGTTTACTTGTGTGCTGCCAATATATTTTCAACGTTGAGTTGGTAAAATTTTTCATTCAGTCAATTTTGTTTATTTTCGTTATTTTTTGTCTCGCTATTCCGTCGTCACTGCAACAAACTCCGGACTATCCGCTTCCGCTTCGGCTTTCGTGGCGCGGATAACGCCGTCTTGGTGATGTGGCGGAGAATAAATTGTATATAATTTTAAATCTTCCGAATCTGAAATATTTACCACATTATGCTGCGCGCCAGCCGGGACGACAATAGCCACGCCATCGCCAACTGGATATTCATTTCCATCAATAATACATTTCCCTCGTCCGGATTCAAAACGAAAAAACTGATCATTCTCCTCATGAACCTCCATGCCAATTTCTTCGTTTGGTTTTAGCGTCATTAACACCAACTGGCTGTGTTTGCCCGTGTAAAGCACCTTACGAAAATTTTTATTTTCTTTGGTCGCTTTTTCAATATCAATATTGTATCCACGCATAAAATTAAAATTAATAATTAGCTTTTCTAATATATTCATTGTATAATGCTTTCAAGCAATATGCAAATCCCCTATCGCAAGCCCGGCAAGTTCAGCCAGACAAAATTAGATCCCTTTTTAACCAAGGATAAATTTGACGAACTAAAAAATAAGCTGGAAAAATTAAAAAATTTCAACCGACCGCGCGCGGTGGAAGAAGTAAAACGATTGGCCGAACTCGGCGACTTTTCCGAAAATGTGGAATACCAAATGGCCAAAGGACGATTGCGAGGAATTAACGAAAAAATCCTTATTTTAGAAAACCAACTGAGACACGCGGAAATCATCGCGCCGCAAACAAAAATAGGCGCAGTGCAGATCGGTAGCACAGTTACAATTACTGACGGTAAAAAAGAAAAAACCTATCAAATACTTGGTTCTTCTGAAACTAATCCGGAAAAAGGCGTTATATCCCACAACTCCCCGCTTGGAGCGTCGTTGATTGGGCGTAAAATCGGCGAGAAAATAAAAATTAAATTGGCTGATAAAAAAGAAGTGGAATATCAGATAGTCAAAATAAAATAAAAAAAACGCTTTTTAGCGATTAAATATTTCGCGCGATTTGAACCTCACTCGCGTTCCTCCCTGCTATTAAGTCGAAAATCAACTCCATAGCAGGTGGGCGAGCGAGGTTCGCGTCGCGCCACCTTACGTTCCGGGCTGCATACAGCCTCCTTTCTATTGGCGCACTGTAGTTGTGCATGGATCGTCAACAGAGGTGATGTGGAAGCTGAAAATCAGCTGCCATGGTTCGGACTCATCGCCCGATTCTCTGTATTCCATCCCAAGGACAGCTACCGCGCCGTGGACGCGCATCAAGTATTCCTTGAGCTTTGCATCCACATCAGCCTGATTCCGGCCACTAAATACGCGTCTGCTTCCTTCCATGGCGTTTTTCCTCCTTTCACCATATTTTGAGTCTGTATTAAAACACTTCGTACTGAACTTGTCAATAAAAAAACAGTAAATACGCTTCGCCATCAGTGAAGAATTGATCGCCACTAAAGTTTTTCCCCAACACGGGACTGACTGATTTAATTTTTTCAAAACTTTTAACCACTCCGGTTTTTTGTAAATCCGCAAACAGCAAATCTCTTTCAGTATCAATATCCGGGCTTATTTTGTGCGTGATAAACCATTTAACGCCAATATCCAAGCTCGCCGTGCCTAAATAAATATTTTCTCCGGTCGCGAGTTTGAGATTGGTTTTCCAAAATCGCGCGTGGTGGCGCTGCCTCACGCTCTTGGTTTCGGTTGATTTTTCAAAACCAAAATTATGCACTTGTTTATTCCAAAACGACGGCGTCATCGGCGCGGCGTCATATTCTTTGTTTAAAATCGCTGATTTCGCCAATGCTAAAACCGAATCAAAATTTACCGGATCAGCTAAAAGCCAGCCGGCTTTTTTAAACTCGGCTATCAAAGCGTTGTCATCTTTTGCAACAGCGATAAAACTTATTGGCTCTTGACTTTCGCCGGTCAGTGTTTCCGTATAAGGAGAAAAACCGGATTCAGAAAAAACATTCGCAGCGGTTGATATTGTTGTTTGAACGCCAGCCTGTGTTTGAAACGTAAGTTTTGGGTGATAAAATATGCCGGAAACAACATAAAAAATAAGTCCGAAGCCAATTAAACCAACAGCTATCACTCCTTTATATTTATTAGCGGGTTTGTTTTGATTTACAACACCCTGTGTTTTAAAAAGACTCCATTCAGAAATGCTAATAGCAATAATCAACCACAGCAATCCTAACAAAAAACCTGCCCAAACATCGCTTACATAATGCACTCCTAAATAAAGTCGGCTAAAACCGATTGCCAGCGCTAACAGAATTTCAATTAAAACAATAATGGCGCGGAAGACCAAACTCTTTGTTTTGCGTATCAATAAATAAGCGATGAATCCATAAAAAGCGATGGCCAAGGTCGAATGTCCGCTGGGAAATGACGCGGAATTTTCCAAATAAACCGCGTTAATCGGCCGAGGCCGGTCAAAAAAAATCTTGCTAATAAAAACAAAAGCGGCGCTACCGATAACCGAAGACCAAAGAGTGGCAATTTGCCATCTTTTATTCCAAAACCAAAGCAAGAGAGAAGCGCTAAACGTGAACACAATGATGGTGGAACTTTTTCCCAACAAAGTAACCCAAAGAAACATTTTCACTGCTGTTGCGTTGCGAAAAAAATAAAGCAGAGCGTTAACCCGCGTATCAGCGTTAACGATAATATCCGAAGCGACAAAATCTTGAATCGCGCCGAGAAAAAGAAACAAAACGTACAAAAACGCGATCGCGAAAATACTGACCGGCAGACCGATAAATTTCGTCCGATCCGTCCGCTGTTTAAAAAAACTCGCCAGCCGAGGATATTTTTTAATCAATCCTTGCACATCTTCATTGGCGGCAATAGCTTTTTTGAACGATTGGAGGAGTGATTTGAGGAGGTTCATATGTGATAGAAGGTTGAGATATTTTGTGTTGTTCCGGGGCTTGGATTCGAACCAAGATAAAAAGCTTCAAAGGCTTCTGGCCTGCCGTTAGCCGACCCCGGAGTTTAGAAACGATTTCTGGATCCCCGCTTCGGCGAGGATGACAAGCCATAAAACGCGGTGAATGCCAAACAAAGACATTATTTAGAAATAAAACCAGCCGTTTGGCTGGTGGAATAATAACATAAATTTTATCTCCTCGTCAATCCCCTACACCCTCAAATACCTCCTCATCGCCAGCAAACTTGATACAACGGTTAAAAATAACACTGAACCAAATTGCGCGCCGGCGAGCAGATATTTGTTTTCCAAGTAATAATTAAATAATAAATTTTGTTTCTTAAATACAACCGCGGTGTAGGGATCAAGCAGACGGAAAGCGACCCAGAGGAAGCCGGCGGTGATTAAAACGCTCGCGATAGTAAAAAAGATTGATTCAATAACATACGGCCCGCGGACAAACCAATTTGACGCGCCTACCAATTTTTTAATGCTAATTTCTATCCGCTGGGTGTAAATGGCTACCCGAATTGTGTTTAGAATTATTAAAAACGCAATCAGAGCGAACAACAGACTTAAGCCGATGGCGAAACGTTCGACTTGGGTGGTTACCACATGTATCCGATCAATCGCGCGCTGGGTATCGCCGAAAGTTTTTGCCTCAATGATATTTTCATACTCAGGCACATTCAAAGCTTTAATTACTTTTTCATAATCTTTCGGTTCTCTGGTCTTTACAATCATCGTGGGACCGAGCGGATTTTCGCCCAATTCAGTAAGGGCTGATAATACCTCCGGATTATCTTTGTGTTGTTCTTTAAATTTTGCCAAAACTTCGTCGCGATTCAAAAAAATAATCTCGGTAACTTCCGGAAACCCGCCGACATAACTTTTTACTTCATTGATTTCTTCATCGTTAGCTTCATAATTAAAATATAAACTGACATCGATCTGGTCTTTGATGGATCTAACCGCCTCATTGGTAAAAACGTTGATTACCACGAGAGTATTCACGGATAACAGCAGTAAAACCAAAATCAGCACGGTCTGATACGATAAACCGACGTTCCGCATTATATCTTGAAAACAAAATTTGATTATACGAAATAATGATAACATAGCCCACTAATTTATCATAGTCTCTTAAATTTTTAAACTATCATGAATATTAAAGTCAAATGATGCCTACCAACCAACGACGAACGCTAACAAATTTGTGACAATTAGTGGTCGTCGTATTGGTGGGCTACAATCGGTACTTTCCTTCTTTTTCATCCGCGATGATGCGGCCGTTATGCAGGCTAACGACCCGCTTGCGTAGACGATTGACCACTTCGCGGTTATGCGTGACTAATAAAATCGTGGTGCCGAATTCGTTGATTCGTTTTAATATTTCAATAATTTCTTCAGTGTTGATTGAATCAAGATTGCCGGTCGGCTCGTCAGCTACCAAAATTTTCGGGCGATGCACCAATGACCGCGCGATAACCACCCGCTGTTGTTCGCCGCCGGAAATTTGGTGCGGGTAGCTGTCAACTTTTTTTCTTAAGCCAACAATATCCAAAACTTTCGGAACCACTTCTCTAATGCGCGAATGCGGCGCTCCGGCGACTTCCAACGCGAAAGCGACATTTTCTTGAACGGTTTTTTTCTTTAATAATTTAAAATCTTGAAAAATCACGCCGATCTGCCGGCGCAAAAACGGAATATCGCGCTGATGGATTTTAGTAATATCCCAACCACAAACATCAATCTGACCGCGGGTTGGTTTTTCTTCCGCGATAATCAATTTAACCAACGTCGTCTTGCCGGTGCCGCTTTGCCCAACCACGGAAACAAACTCGCCCGGCTCAATTTCCAAATTCACATCATCCAATCCGATGCTGTCTTTGGTGTAATGTTTGGAAACATTGGCGAGCTTGATCATAATGGGGATATTATAACACAAAACAAAAAAATATAGAATAACAGCCCACTAATTTAACGACCGCTAATAAACACCAATAAAAAATCCTTCTCATAATCATACAGAGAAGGGATATTTGTAAAAGTAGTTTATTTTGAGCCCCCTGTCAGAATCGGACTGACGTTTGTGGTTTACGATACCACTGTTCTACCACTGAACCAAGGGGGCGCACTGTCATTGCGAGGAACGAGGAACCTGCCTACCGGACAGGCAGGCGAGCGACGCGGCAATCCATCGCCAACTCTTTCATGAAACACTTACGACTGGATTGCTTCGTCGTCGCGCGAGCTCCTCCTCGCAATGACTTTATATCTCTAACCTCGGAATTATATCAATCGCCGGTTCTTCGTACGGATGCGCTTTTTTTAAGGCGGCAATTACTTCTTTCACTTTATCTTTATGGCAAAGCATTTCAATCATTTCTTCCTCAACTTCCTCCTGCTTGCTGACTGATCCAATCGCCGGATTTGCGCCAGCCAAAGGCTTAAATCGGCCAATTACCGGATAAGAAAGCGAACAATTCTCATAATTCCCTTGCGCGCCGGCTCCGGCAGAGCCAAGAGCTTGCCTGACTTTTTCCGCCGCCTCGCCGCTGGGTACGGTTACTCTGATTTTAACAAATTCTGATTCCCGTAACATATTTAGTTAATATTTTCTTAATATTTACACTCCGTGGCACTTCTTATACTTCTTTCCACTCCCGCACGGACATAAATCATTCCTCCCAATCTTGTTTCCCGAATCATCACGCGGTTTGCTGTGAACTGACACGGCATCATCCGCGGCTTTCTGCGCGCCTTTCAAAACCAGTTTGTCATTTGCCATTACTGACTGCGGAGCGGAGATAAGTCTCAAACCGGCGCCGATTTTATAAAAACTGTAAACCACTTCTTTCTGAATTCCGGATAACAAAGTATTAAACATTAAATAAGTTTCTTTTTTGTATTCAACCAACGGATCGCGCTGGCCATAACCTCGCAAGCCAATGCCGGTGCGGAGATAATCTACGGCAACAAGGTGGTCAACCCACAAACTGTCAATTGAACGCAATAAAATATTTTTTTCAAAGTCCTTCATCAGCTTCGCGCCATCAACTTCATTTCCCGCCGCGTCTGCCGCCTGTTTCGTAATCGCCTCATATTCGCGATCTGCTTTTGCTAACAAAAATTTGACAATGCCATCCCGCGCCTCAACATCTTCCAATTTAGTTTCTCCGCTGGTGCTCATTTTCAACAGCTCTTCTTTTTCCGCTTCTGAAAAAGGAAAAATTGTGCGCGCGGTTTCATAAACTTCCTGTAAATTCCATTCTTTTCTATCCTCAACATTCGTATGGAATGATACCACAAATTCAACTTCTTGCTCAATCAAATCCAGAATCATTTCCTTCAATGAAGTTTCCGGCGCCAATGCCTGCCTTCTCTTCTTATAAATCACTTCGCGATGCTTATTTAAAACATCATCGTATTCCAATAAATGTTTGCGAATATCAAAATTATGCCCCTCAACTTTTTTCTGCGCGGTTTCCAGCATCTTCGTAATCATTTTCTGCTCAATCGGCATATCTTCAGGAACTTTCAACCGGGTCATAATGGATTTTAAGCGATCGCCGGCAAAAATACGCATTAAATCATCGTCAGTGGAAACGAAAAACTGCGTCTCGCCAGGATCGCCTTGCCGCGCCGCGCGTCCGCGCAACTGATTGTCAATGCGACGAGACTCGTGCCGTTCCGTGCCTAAAACGAACAGACCACCCGCTTTAACCACTTTCTCATGCTCTTCGCCAACTGCCAGCGCGCCGCCAAGCTTGATGTCAACGCCGCGGCCGGCCATGTTAGTTGCCAAAGTAACCGCTCCCGGACGACCGGCTTGGGCGATTATTTCACCCTCTCGTTCATGATTTTTAGCATTTAAAATCTCATGCTTAATTCCGTTTGCTGCCAGATACTCGCTTAACGCTTCGTTTTTTTCAACTGAAATCGTGCCGATTAAAATCGGTTGGCCTTTTGTTCGGCATTCTTTGATTCTTTCCGCGATTGCTTTGTATTTCCCCTGTTCATTTCGATAAATTCTGTCTTGAAAATCGTTTCGTCTATCCGGTTTGTTGGTTGGGATGATAAGAACTTCAAGATTGTAAATTTTCGCGAACTCTTCGGATTCGGTTGACGCGGTACCGGTCATGCCGGATAATTTACGATACATTCTAAATAAATTTTGAAAAGTGATTGTCGCCAAAGTCTGCGACTCGCGCTGAATGTTGGTATTTTCTTTCGCCTCAATCGCCTGATGCAGACCCTCGGAATAACGCCGTCCGGGCATCTTGCGGCCGGTAAATTCGTCAATAATAATCACCTCGCCGTTATCAACGATATAATCCCGGTCGCGTTTGAATAAAACTTCAGCCTTCAAAGCTTGTTCAACATGATGCACGGTGCGAATTCCGCCTTCAGCGTAAATATTTTCTATGCCCAGCCATTTTTCAAACTTGGCAATCCCTACTTCCGTTAAAGTGGAACTGCGCATTTTTTCATCAACATTATAATCTCCCAGCCCTGAGGGATTCGAAGGGTCGTTCTCCACCAATTGCCTAACTAATTTGGCAAATTGATAATATTGCTGGGTCGCTTCTTCCGCGGGCGCGGAAATAATCAACGGCGTGCGCGCTTCGTCAACTAAAATTGAGTCAACTTCGTCAACAATCGCGTAATTCATTTCATCGCCCGGTCGCATTACCATTTCTTCCAAACTCTGGACCATGTTATCGCGCAAATAATCAAAACCGAACTCGTTGTTCGTCCCGTAAGTTATATCGCACCGATATGCTTCTTGTCTTGAACACGCCTCCAAAAACTCTTCTTCTACTTTAAAACTCTCGTCTGCGTTTGTTTCTTGTTTCTTGTTTCTTGTTCCGTTGTATTTATAGCTCACTCTCAAATTCTGAATAATACCGACACTCAATCCCAAAAAATCATAAATTTTCCCCATCCACACGGCGTCGCGTTTGGCCAAATAATCATTCACAGTTACCACATGCACTCCCTTGCCGGATAAGGCATTCAAATAAACCGGCAGAGTGGCGACAAGAGTCTTGCCTTCACCGGTACGCATTTCGGCAATCATCCCGCGATGCAAAGCAATACCGCCGATTAATTGCACGTCAAAATGACGCATGCCGGTAGCGCGTCTTGACGCTTCCCGAACAACCGCAAAAGCCTCGGGAAGTAAATTATCCAAAGTTTCTGAAGCTTGCAACCGACTCTTAAATTCAGCCGTCTTCGCCTTCAGCGCTTCGTCGCTCAATTTTTCCATCTCCGGCTCCAAAGTATTTATTTTATCAACAACCGGCTGTAATAAACTCAAACTTTTCACATTCGGATCGCCGAAAATTTTGGTGAGAAATGACATAATAAAAAACAAAACCTGCTTTGGCGGGCGCAAGTAGACGACCATCGAACGAGACACGTGCGTCACCTTGTTGAGTATTGTCAGTCTATCAAATCTGATGGAATGATGCAAATGGCGCCTGATGTGTACCCCATATAATAGACACAGCGCTGGTCAAACGCTGTGTGTCAAGTACCCCTTTTCGTAGACATCTGTGGATAGGTGTTCTTTGTTATCTGGATGTGACTTTTAGGTAGAAGTTCTGGGGTGTCGTGTTGATTCGGCTGTGTATTCTTTTGGTGTTGTAGTAGTGAATTTGGCGGTAAATGCCTTCCATTAATTCTTCCAAGGAATTGAAACGGTGGATGTTTTCCATTTCCTGTTTGAACCGGCCAAAGAAAGATTCCTGGTGGCCATTCT
>JACRPD010000080.1 GCA_016214105.1 Candidatus Magasanikiibacteriota bacterium | reverse complement strand
ATTATTTGCGCCAACAATATGCTTGACAAACATCTTCACCATTAAATTTTAAAAAATACCCCCGATGTATCGGGGGTATTTTTGTCTAAAATTTCAGATCTAAGCGGATTTAATTTTTTGCAATTGCTCGGCCAACACCGTCATTTTGGCTTGACTGACTCCAGCCGTGGTACCAAAAGATTGATGAAATTTTGAAAACCAATCAATGTTTTTACTATCCACTTTCCCTTCCCATTCACCTGCTCGCGCCATTACTTCATTGCCGAACAAATGATATTTAACATCATTAAGAGCCAACTCTTGGCCAGATGGAATCATATCTTTAAGCGCGTCCAATCTCGCTGATGTTGAAAGATTGGTATTGCCAATTGATCTAAACGCATCTTGCCAAATTTGATTGTCTAATTCTTGTTTGACAGCGTTATGATAAGTTTCCCAACTTTGTCCCGGAGCTAATTGGTCATATCCTTCCATGCTGTGGCCGTGCATCACCTGATTGGAAAATTGCTCAATATCTCTTTGAACACGCTCAACCATTTGTTGAGCCGCGGGAGCAAATATCGTGTTAGCACCGTATGACGCTGCCAAGTCTTGCGCGGCATTTAATTTTTCCTGCAAAAGATGCGCGTGATTGGCCGCCCATTCCACATTCTGCGAGTCATAATCAACCGGAGCAATAATCGACTGAACATATTCCGTGCCCTCGCCTATGGAAAACACTTGTCGCATTCCCGCGTGAGAAACACTTGGCATTTGAGACACTGGCACATTTTCCAACTCTTGCCTAACCCCTACCGTTGACTCCTCTGCCACGCGCGGTGCCGCCGACGCCGTGGTTTCTTGTTGCGACAAAACTTTCGCATCGCCTGTGTGAATAAAAGACCTGGCCGCGCCGCTCTGGTCAATATGAAAACCTTTTTCAGCATCGCCGGTTAAAACAAACCGCATGGGTTTGGCAGAATCATAAACAAACCATTTTTGAGCGTGTTGCGACGGATCCCAATAACCCTCTTTAATGCTGATTTGCCCGGCCAAATGCCGCGCCCATTCATGCACGGCTTGAGTATTTTCTAAATTTCCAACATAGCCAAAGCGCGTCGGGTCATCTTCCAATTGACGACCCAAAACATGAATAATGCCCTCGCCTTTTTGCAAAAGAGCCAGCTCATTCACATGTTCCAGGCGAGCTGATTCAGCTACTTCTCGCGCTTGCTTGGTTAATTCATCAATCAAATTCTGCCCGCGCGCTTTCATATCAGCAATAATTTGTTCAAATCCCTTGCCTTCGGCAACGGCAGGAGCTTGAACCCGCTCTGGAATTTTTTCTGGTTGGACCCCTGCTCCTGGACCCAAAGTGGCTTCAGCAAACCAACCCAAACCCAAAGACGCGCCAGCGCCAGCGCCAATTGCCGCAACTGTCTGCGCCAACAATTTTCTTTTTTCTTTTTTAACTTTGTCTTCAAAAATTTTATGATATTTTTCTGTTAATTGATTTAGAGCGTCAAAATTCTGCTCGGCCAAAGCAACGCCGGCCTCACCGCGCGCCTCTTCGGTTCTCGCGTCAGTTTCTTTGGCAATCCGTTTGGATAAAAAAGAACCGACTGCTTTACTGACTCCTTGTCCAAAAAACGCGCCGGCCAAGCCGCGAGCAAAACGAATGCTAGCTGTGGCAGCCACCGCGCTCACGCCAATCGCTCCACCGGCAAATAAAGCGCCGGTCAACACACTGGTAGTAATTAACAATCGCGCTGGCAAAGGCATTTTCACCCAAGCGTCAAAACCGCGGCGCAACAGGCCTTTTTCCATTGGCGGCCAATCAGCTGAACAAGCCGCTTGCAAAGCGATTTCTTCTCCAATAACCAATTTTTCAAATATCTCGCTCCGTCCAAATTGCTTCAAGGCCTCGGCAATTTCTTCCAGCGACTTTCCCTCTTGCGCCAATGACCGCGCTTTTTCTTGATACTTTGCCTTGGCATATTCAACCTTAGCTTGCAGATATTTTTCGCGCGCGGCTGCGATTTCTTGACTGGCATCAGCGCCCAGTTCTGCCATAGTGGCCGCTTCTCCGCCCTTAAACAAACCGCGCACGCCCTTACGCAATCTGCTGATCAAACTTGGTTTGCCTTTGAAGCGTAAAAAATCTTGATATGTTTCAATGTATTCTCGCCGCGCGTCGACTAAAGCATTTTCAGCAACATCAACATTAATAATTTCCGCGGCTGTTTCTGTTGTTGGTGTAGAAATCTCAATTGAAGCCACAGGTGGCGGAGTGACCGCCGGGCTAGTTTCTTCAACTGGTGAACGGACATTTTCTGCTGGTGTTGCCTCCACCACCAATTCTATTTCCTCTTCTGGAAATTTACGCTTGGACACGCCTTCAATTTCATAAAAATTAACACCGGAAACCCACTCACCGCCAATTATTCTGCTCTTGCCAAAAAAATTTCCTGTTAATTTAGAACCGTTTTTTAATTTGACCAAATCGCCAACTTTAAATTTAGGATTTTCCAATTCTATCTGTGGCTGTTTTGACGCATCAATAGTTTCAGCCGATATAAGCGGCTTGGTCGGCGTTTCTGACGTAGCTGGCACTGGCACATCAGCAGTGGTTATTTCAGATGTTTTAGTTGACTCCGGTGTCAGAACCGGTTTAATTTTTGTCACCATTTCCTTATCGCGATTGATTACTTTGGACAAGGCACCTTCATAAACTTCTAAATTGCTCAGATCCACACCGAGTTTGGCCAACAAATCACCCAAACTGATTCCTTCCGCTTTACTGCGCCCTTTTTTAATCATGCTTTCGCGCACCCACTCGCCTTCACCGATATTATCAGCCAATTCTTTTGTGATTTTTTGTTGAGATCCAACTGCTAAAAACCACGCGTGGCTTCCCGGTTCAAAAGTCAAAATACCATCAAAACCTTGCGCCAACGCCGCTGCTTGAAACCCAGGCGGTAATTTGTCTTTAGGAGAT
The DNA here is from genome assembly GCA_016214105.1 of Candidatus Magasanikiibacteriota bacterium. Lineage (GTDB taxonomy): Bacteria > Patescibacteriota > Patescibacteriia > Magasanikbacterales > UBA922 > 2-12-FULL-43-12. Next base: position 2,102 of record JACRPD010000080.1, on the reverse strand, counting down.
TCATTTACCATTACCACTATTCTACCCAAACGCGAATCCACAACTTTTGCCTTAGGCGCTCTGGGTCCTCCAAGAATCTGAAAAAAATTATCAATAACTTCTTTACCTTTTCCAACCTCTTTGTCTTTTCTCAACTGATTGATGCGTGTAAGAGATGGATCTTTTAAATTATCCAAAGGTTTGACAATGGCCTCTTCCAAGTCATGTTCTTTGAAAAAATTAAACAGGTCTTCAATCGGCAAATCATTTTGTAAAAATAACGCCGCGCCGAAAAGTGTTTTATCGCTCCCCTCCCAGACCGTTCGCCAATTAATCTTAGCTCGCGGATAAGTTGGCAGAGTATAACTGTCCAGAGCGACGGTGAATTGTATTAAACGATCCAAAGCTACCTTTTCGTGATTATTCAAATGATCCAAAAGATGTCCTTTGGCAAAACTTTGATAAATTATTTCCGCGGCGCTGGACTTGCGCGGAGATGATCCGCCATGGTGGTCAAAATACAATTCATCGCCTTTCATCCAAGCCCCTTGCAAACGCGGAGAAATATCCAAATGTATTCCGCCTTTGACCGGTTGTTTATCATAATCAATGTAGTTGGTCTTCTCAAGATATTTCTTTAAATATTTCTTTTCTTCTTCACCGGCATTTTGGCCGTTAAAACCCAAAATTTTATTAAATAAAAACAAACTGGCGTTGCTGTCAAGGTTGGTGCTAAATTCTTCACGGCTGGCCATGTTTTTAGTACTGCCACGCACCACCAATCCACCAGGAAATTTTTTCATTAAGCCACTGCGCACACCGGCCAGACGGTTCTTCATTCCTTCCAATACTTCTTGATGCGTTTTTCTTATCGGTTCATAATCACTTAAAAAATCATGTTGACCTTCACTAGACATTTTTTTGTAAATTTTTCGCACTTGCGCCTCCGGAGTGTCGTATCCCAAAGCTTGATAAATCTTTTTAGAACCAACTAACCACGATTTGGCTTTTTCCAAAGCAAATCTTAATTCTTGTTCATTAATAAAAACATTCGGATCATTTTTGGCTGATAAAATTTTCAACATTTCATCCAAACAAGAAAATGGCCGATCTTTTTCTTTTGCAATAAATTTTTCAACTGTTTCCGCCTGCTCTTTGGTCACTTGATCGCGCAAAGATGGCTTTTTCCAAAGTTCAATATTTTTTTCTTTATTCGGCGGTTTGACCACCTCAGGTTGCGCGGCTTTTGATTGTTCTTCCATTTTATCTGAAAAACTCATAACTTTAATTAATTTTTCAGCATCAACTTCATCAAACGAATGACTTTGCGGACGAGCCGCTGCTTCTTTATTAATTAAAAAATCTTTTGGTAATGGCGTTGACGCTGGTTCCAATATTTCCGGCTCAACTGGAACAACCGCCTGCGAATCAGCTTGCGCGGCGGTTTCGGCCTCTGATTTGCGCGGCTTATACTTCTTTCTACCTCGTCTTCCAATATCATCACCCTCTTCATCTCCCGTGCCGCCAAACTCCCTAGAGCCACCAAGTCTGCTGGCCCCAAATTTGTTCATTTTGGCCACCATAAATTAAAATAAATTTAACAATCAATAATAACACAAAAAAACACTTTTGTCAAGATACAGATGATTTCACTTGAACCATAATTTCCGCCGCTTCTTTTTTAAAACTTGCGACCTCTTCGGCCACTAATTGATCAAAGTTAGGAAGTTTGGCGCGAAAAAAATCCAAAGCCGCGCCGGCATCAGCGCTTTTTGTCTTAAGCAATTTTTCATATTCCGCTTTGGCCGGCTCGCTCATTGAATCAATGGCTCTGATTAAAATGCGTTTGAAAATAATATCGCCGATTTTCAACAACATTTGCTCTTGCTTGTCAGCCGGCAAATCGCGCAGACCCAAAGACGGCAAAATGTTTTTATAAAGATATGATAAATCATTGGACATAAAATAAATTAAATTATTAATTATTTCGCGTACTTCCCGGCCACCCACATCATTGCCAAAAGTCCGCCGACCAGCAATCCCAAAAATCCATTCATCACAAAATTCGGCTTGACCGGCCAGCGCGACAAAATCGGCGTGTCCACTATTTTAATATCCACATT
>JACRPD010000075.1 GCA_016214105.1 Candidatus Magasanikiibacteriota bacterium | reverse complement strand
TATTTAGGATTATAACTGTGTTGAATAAAAATATCTGGAAAAAAATTCAGAATGGAATTTTTATCGCCGTGGATATCGGCAAGAATTTTATTCAGACCAAAGAAGAAAAAAGCGTGAAGGAGTATCTTCAAAACGCTTTTGTTTTGGTTGACAAAGCGGTTGAGGCCGGAGTTGACGCGGTTAAGTTTCAGACCCACGATTATGAAGATGAGCAGTTGAACATCGATGTTACTTCTCCGCATTTTAACGGCAGTGATAGATATAACTGGGTTAAGCGAAATACTCTTTCTACTCCAGTTGAAAAATTTTGGAAACCATTAAAAAAATATTGTGAGAATAAAGGCATAATATTCTTTTCTACGCCTATGAGCAGGGGAGCGGTGCGAATTTTAGATCAGATTGGCGGGGTTGACATGTGGAAAGTCGGATCCGGCGATATTTTGGATTTTGTCATGTTGGATTATGAAAGAAATTCAGGCAAGCCAATCATACTTGCGTCTGGAATGAGCACTTTAGAGGAAATAGAAATGGCAGTTAAATTTATACAAGAAAAAAATAAGCAAGTTTGTCTGTTGCACTGTGTTTCCAAATATCCTTGTCCGCCGGAAGAGTTGAATTTAAGAACGATTGAATTTTATAAAGAAAAATTTAATATCCCTATCGGTTTTTCCGATCACTCCATAGGTATTGAATCAGCTGTCGTGGCCGTCGCAATGGGAGCAACGTTTATTGAAAAACATTTTTCACTTTCGCGCGATTTGTGGGGGGCGGACCATAAAGTGTCTCTTACTCCGGATGAAGCCAAAGAAATGGTGAAAAAAATAGGAGAAATGGAAAAAGATGAAAATCTGCGAAAAAATATTTTAGCTTCCGAGTCAGCCGGAAAATATATGGGCGAAAAAGACAAGATATTACAAGAAGATGAGTCGGTGTTTAGGCCGTTATTTCGTAAATCTCTCATGGCTGGACGCGACATTATGGCGGGGGAAATTTTAACATCGGAAAAAATTTATGCCATGCGTCCGCAAGCGTACACGGGCGGGTTGCCATCAGAAAAATATTTGGAAGTGTTGGATAAAAAATTTAAAAAAGATATTAAAAAATACGATCCGATAGTTTGGGATATCTTAGAGTAATATATTTTTTGTAAAAAAGATTATTTTATGATTAGATGGAGTAATCTAAAATTAGGTTAAGAATTAAAAAGTTATGTTGGTTTCTTTGATTATCAGCGCTCCGATAACCGACTGTTACGGTTTTAATTTGTTGGTAGCGCAGCTTAAAAAATTTGAATCAAGAGGCGTAGAAGTTAAGCTTTACTATATTTTTTATGATTTTAATAAATATTACTCTGGAGAAGTGGTTGAACAATTGGTGCATTTGTGTAAAGGAAGCGATCTTATCGGGGTTTCTCTACTCTCTAGCGCTTATCGCAATTCAATACAAATTACCGGCGCTCTTAAGGAAGGTGTTGGCTGTCCGATAATTTGGGGTGGAAAACATCCAACAGCGGTTCCTGAAGATTGTTTGCAGTATGCGGACATGGTTTGCATCAGCGAAGGAGAAGACACACTCTGCGAGCTGGTGGAGAAAATGTTGTCCGGCGAATCATACGATAATATATCGGGATTGTGGATTAAGAAAAATGGAAGCATAATTAAAAATCAATTAAGGCCGATTGAAAATAATTTAGATAGATTTGTCTTTCCCGATTATTCGTTGTCAAATAAATTTATTTTAGATAAGAAGAGCATGACAATTAGGCCAATGGTTGATAATGATTTAGCGAAACTACGGAAATGGTATCCGACAATGATTACTCGCGGGTGTCCTAATTGTTGCACGTTTTGCACGAATAGCACCGACTTCAAGCTGCGCAAAATGCGGTCCAGGAGCGTGGGTAGTGTTATTAAGGAAGTAAAAATATTTGTTGGTTTGCATCCCGAGGTTAAACAAGTTTTTTTTAGAGATGATTGCATAAGCGCGATGCCGATTGAGTTTATTCAGGAGCTGTCTTCAAAATGGAAACAGAAAGTTGGTCTTCCGTGCAGTTGTTCAGGAGTAATCGCGACCAGCCAAGATTTTAGAAAAAAAATGGAATTATTAACCGAAGGTGGTTTTACTGATTTTAAGATGGGAATCCAGTCCGGCTGCGAAAAAGTAAGACGTTTTGTATACGCGCGCGTTGGAGAAACAGACGCGATTATTAATAGCGCGGTAAAGGATTTGCACGAAGTGTGTACCGGCAGAATTAATTATTACATGATTACTGATAATCCTTATGAAAAAGAAGACGAACTGGTTCAATCAATCAGATTTACCAGTCGATTGCGTCGGCCGTTCTCTTTGAGTCTTTATTCTCTCAATTTCTATCCAGGTACCGGGCTGTTTATAAGAGCTGTTAACGACGGTATAATAAAAAATAAAAATGAAGCGTTGCAAGAATCAACCATGGTTTTGAAGGATACATATCTCAACAAAGTCTTCATGATTTTAAGATATTTTGAGGTTCCGCCGTTTTTTATCGATTTGCTTACGAGTAAAAAACTATATGAACATGAGTGGTTCCAGTCCGTATTTGATGTTTTTTTTAGATTTTTATTTAATATCAGTACCCCTTCGCGCGACATATCCAAGCCAAAGATTAGAAAAGTATTGAGCGATTTGAAATGGAAGAAGAAGCTTAACCTAAATGAATTTTTTAGGTGGATAGTTTGGAATCCACTGGAATTAATTTGTATTTGTTGCCATCGCGTACGGCAGGTTTGGAATTAATTTTGTATTTCCATAAATTGAAATCATCACTGTCTTCATCCGCCTTGGGCGGATAAAAACACTGATGATTGAGAGTTTCCCAAACTCTCATCGGCGTGAATGGCCTTTGCCTCAACCCGAGTTAATCGGGAGCGGCGGGAGTAAAGAACAGTTTGGCTAGTCTGGCGACAGGCCAAACTCGCGGTTGGCGGTGACGAGGTAGTCATAGCCGCCGTGGTGATGCCTGTGGTGATGATTCATCGTCAAGACGCATCCGCTGGCGCCATTATGGTTGCCTTCCTTGCGCAGGGCGCGGGCCTTGGCCAAGAAGCACCCGTAAATCGCCTTCTGGGTAGAGGACGAGGGCTCAGCCGCCCACTTGTCCAGTAGCACGTTTGCGTTGGCAAGTATCGCCATCCACTCGCCTCGCAGGCACGGGACGTAGAGCTGGTGGATGATTTCGGGCCAGAAGTTGGTCTTCTTGGGATCCAGAAGCCCGAGGAGCCAGCTTAGGTCCGGCGGCATCGTCTGCGACAGGAAGTGGAACTCGATGATGTGAATGGCCACGTTGTCCATCCAGTCTTTGTCCATCACCGGCTCCAGACACCGGCCCATCTGGTAGAGCGTGGCCACTGCCTCTCTGATGCTAATGGCGTCACCCGTCATGAACGCCGCGCTCGTCAGCTCCACCTGGCAGCAGAACAGCGAGATCGCGGCCTTGTCTGAGTGACCGGCAGCGAGCTCCATGGCCGTGGCGGACCTCTGGTACTGGGCCGCTTTTTCGAACTGGCCCAGGTTGCGGTACAAGATTCCGCCGTTGTAGTTGGCGAGGCCCAGGAGCCGTTTCAGTCGCGGGTGGTCTGGCGAGAGATTGTTGATGACCGCCATGATTCCGCCCAGGGCGAAGCAGACCGGGTCGGTCTCCCACAGTCCGTCGCGCCGGCGCAGGCCGTTGACCTGCTCCAGGCTGAAAGCGGCTATGCGCTCCTGCGACTCCGTCATTCCCAGCGCGAGCTGAAAGATGGCGGCGTAGCGGGCCGGGTCGCGCTTCTGACCGTCGCGGCCCAGGATGAGCCACTTCTCCAGCGGACTTCCCGCAAGCTCCGCGTCCTCGGGGTACTCGCTCACTACCATGGCGGCGAGTTTCTCGTTCGACAAGGTCGGGTCAAAAATACCATACATGACGCACCTCTCATTGTAATTAACGACAACCAAGACAAGCCAGCAGGGAACACCCCATACCGGCAATGAACCCAAAGTGAAATCATTGGTAAGATCCAAATTTGACCCATTGATTGGTCAACGCAGTATTATGGCTTATTTCCAATGTTTTGTCAAGGGTAAAACTTATCCACACCTGCATTCTTTACCCTTTCAAAATTATGGGTTATAATTTAAGTATTCGTTTCTAATTTTTATCATTTTTGATAAGAAATAGAAACAAATTAAAGAAAATTTATGCAATTTCAGCCATTTTATAGAATAATAAAGGAAATTAGGCCAATTTTTACTTTGACTGATTTGAAGGTTATTTTTTCTAACCAGCCGATTTCATCTAATCAATTAGGCAGGTGGCAGAAAAGCGGCTATGTTTTGAAATTAAAAAATGGCGTTTATTTGCTGGAAGATTATAAAGATTCAGTGCATTCATTTTTGATCGCCAATTTGATTTATCAGCCGTCTTATGTCAGTTTGGAATCTGCTTTGTACGAATATGGTTTTATTCCCGATGTTACCCAAGCAATCACTTCTGTCAGCACCAAAAAGACTTGGTCGGCAGATGTTTTAAACAGTAGATTTGATTATAAGAAAATAAAAAAAGACTGTTTCATCGGTTATGGCGCGAGAAAGTATCTTAATTATGAGGTGATGATGGCGGAACCGGAAAAGGCGGTGGTAGATTTTTTTTATTTTAATAAAAGTCGTTTGAAAACTGAATCGCGGATTGACGAGTTGCGGTTTGATTATGAAAATTTAAAACAAAAAGTTAATAAAGAAAAATTGTCTCATTACGCGGCGTTATTTAATAATAGTTTGTTGAATGATTTAATTAAAAAATTACTCTCCAGATTTTAGTATGGAAGACCTTGATTCAATCTTACGTTATGCTAAAGGCAAAAACTATCCGGTCCATAATCCGCGCGGTTTGTACGTGGAATATTTGCAGTATGAGATGCTACGGTCAATTTTTAAACACACCACGAAATTAAGTTTTATCGGCGGAACGGCTTTGCGGATGATTATTCATACGCAAAGATTTTCTGAAGATTTGGATTTTGATAATTTTGGTTTGTCAATAGACGAATTTGGCGTTTTAACGCAGAAGGTGCAAAAAGATCTGGAAGAGCGAGGTTTTCACGTGGAATTTAGGAATGTTTTTAAGGGCGCGTATCATTGTTATTTTAAATTTTCCGACATGCTGTTTCGCTATGGTTTTTCTCCGCATGAAAACGAAAAAATTTTAGTGCGTTTGGATACGGTAACGCAAGATTTTAATTTTGTTCCCGAGACAGCGGTTTTGGAAAATTTTGGCATGTTTTTTGAGGTAAAGCACAATCCTAAAGACATTTTATTGAGCCAAAAATTTATCGCCACATTGGAAAGAAACCGCAGCAAGGGCAGGGATTTTTATGATATTACCTATTTGATGGGCATCACCAAGCCCAATCTCGCTTACCTAAAACACAAAATCAACATCGCCAGTTTTGCTGAATTGAAAGAGAAGCTCTTGGCGCGGTGCGCGGAAGTGAATTTTGAAGAAATGGCGAAAGACGTCGCTCCATTTTTATTTGACGCGCGCGACGCGATTAGAATTACTAAGTTTAAGCAATATATTGAACAGTGGGAGGTTTAATAGCATTGACCTGCCTGCCGGCAGGCAGGTTTAAACAGATTAAAATAGATTGCATAAATATGAATATACTTTATATCGGTTCAGGATTCGTCGGCGCGTGTTCAGCTGCGGTGTCAGCTGACAGCGGTCATCAAACGCTCGTTTATGATGTGGACAAAAGAAAGATTGAATTGTTAAGTTCCGGCGATCGCGATACTATTCAGTCTTGTTTATTTGAAGAAGGTTTGGGTGATTTGATAATCCGCAATCATGATAAAATTAGATTTACCACTGATTACAATCAAGTTGTGGATTTTTTGACTGATTGCGACGCGGTGTTTATGTGTCTGCCGACGCCGGAAATCGGCGAGACCGGGGAGAGTGATTTGAGTTTTTATTTTTCCGCAGCCGAAAAATTATCTCACAGCTTGTTGAAAAGAAATAACAGTGATCAAAAACAATATATTGTCATAGTGAACAAAAGCACAGTACCGGTTGACATGGTTGATAAGACGCAAGAGATAATGGAGAAGGCCGGGGTGAAAAATTTTGGCGTGGTTTCCAATCCGGAATTTTTGGTGGAAGGCAAAGCGATTCAAGGTTCTCTGCATCCTGACCGAGTGGTGGTCGGCGCTTGGCAAGAAAAAGATTTTCAGATTATGCGCCAGATTTATCAACGTTTTGTCAATGCCGCGAATATTCAATATGTTGAAGTGAACCCGAAAGAAGCGGCCGCGGGTAAACTATTAGCGAATTTTACTTTGTTTAATAAATTGGCGATTTGTTTTGATGTGATCGGCCGGACTTGCGAAACTTTTTCCGATTTAAGTTTTGAAAATTTAAGAAAAATTTTAATCACTGACCCGCGGATAGGAAGCTGGGGTTTGTATGACAGTTTATACGCGGGTGGAAGTTGCTTTATCAAAGATGCCCGTTCGTTAGCGCATCAGTTGCAAACCGCCGGCCAGAACGCCACTCTTGTGAATGAAACTTATTTAGCCAATAGAAGGCAGTTGGAATTATTTTTAGGCCGCGCGGAAAAAGAAGTCCTTCGACCAGCTCAGGATAAAACTAAATTTGATTGGACCGGAAAGACGGTGGCATTGCTTGGTTTGGCTTTTAAGCAGGGGACAAATGATACCAGAAATTCACCAAGCATTGATATTGTCAATTTTCTTTTGGAAAAACAGGTTGGAGAGATAAGATGTTATGACCCGGCGGCGATGGAGTGGTTTGAGAAGATATTTCAGGAACCAAAACAAATTAAATATTGCAAGAGTGAGGCGGAGTGTTTGAGCCGGCGAATACCCCCCCTGACCCCCCTCCGAGGGGGGAATTCAGAGCCAGATGTTGTTATAATTGCTACGGATTGGCCGCAGTTTAGGGGAGTCGGCGATTTGCTGTTGAAATTAAAAAATCGGCCGTTGGTTATGGATGGCCGAAGAATTTTACAGCACCAATATGATGATTTAATTAAAAACGGTTTTATCGTTATAGCAGTGGGGAGCCCGCTTAAAAAATTATGATCGGTGTATTACTAATAATAATTGGCGGTTTTTTCCAGGAGCTTTTTGATAGCCTTGGCAAGATGAAAGTAAGCCAATTGAAGCAGAGCACATATACCATGGGCTTTTTGGGTTTTTTTTGGACGACTATTTTTTTTCTGCTGATTATTATTATCAAAGGCAAGTTCGGCTTTTCCGCGGCTTCATTACCGTTTTTTTTGACCAGACTATTTCTTGAAGTTATATTGGCCCATTTTACGGTTCTTGCCGTGACTAAAGCCGACAGAAGCACGTTTGGGTTCGTCCGGGTGATAACTTTGCCGCTTTTGTTGTTGGTGGATATTTTTTTGGGATATAATATTAGTTATTTTCAGATTATCGGCATCAGTTTGATTTCCATGGTTATCATGTTTTTCTTTTTAGATGGAAAGAACAACAAAAAAGGCGGCGGGATAGTTTTGTTTACTGCGGTCACTGCCGTCATCACGCTTTCTCTGTTTAAGTATAATATTACCCATTTTAATGCCGTGGAAGCGGAGCAATTTTTAACTCATTTGACTCTGTTGATTTATTTCTTTTTTTCCGCGTTGTTTTTTGCCAGAGAGAACCCATTGCGTTTTTTATTTAAGCCGGCTTGTTTTGTTCAGTCGGTTTCGCAGGGATTGGCCAGCTTGCTTTACAGTTTTGGCATGGATTTTATTTCGCCATCGGTATTCGCCGCGGTGAAGCGTTCTTCCAGCATTATTTTATCCGCGGCCTCAGGATTTTTTTGCTTTCATGAAAAAAATTGGCTGGCAAAGCTGGCTTTTTTGACAGGATTGATTATCGGAGTAATACTGCTTTTATTTTAACGCGGTTGGAATATGAAAAAAATTGGCATTATGGGCGTTGGCATGGTGGGTGGCGCGATGCAACGCTTTTTTGAAGAAATTAAAAAGACGCCGGTAATTACTTACGATCCGGGCAAGGGTTTTTCCGATCAAGAGGAAATTAACCGCGCGGAAATAATTTTTATTTGCGTGCCCACGCCGTTTAATTCGGAAAAAAATAATTTTGACACAGTTTATCTAGACGAGGCGTTTTCAATTTTGGCCGGCAGTAAAATTATCGTAATTAAATCAACTGTGTTGCCCGGTACCACCGTTGATTATCAGAAAAAATTTTTTCAACACAAAATTTTGTTCAGCCCTGAGTTTTTGACTGAAGCCACCGCTGACAAAGACGTCTGCGAGCCAAACCGGCAGATTGTCGGTTACACGAAAGAAAGTCAAGATGTGGCGGAAGAAGTCATGGCAGCATTACCACGCGCGCCGTTTGAAAAAATTATTACTGCCGAAGAAGCGGAAATGGTAAAGTATTATAACAACTGTTTTTACGCTCTCAAAGTGGCTTATGTCAACCAGATTTATGACTTGTGCCAGAAGCTCGGGATAGATTATAATATGGTCAAAGAATGCGCCAAAGCCGAACCAATGATGGGTACGAATCATTTTGAGGTTTTTCACAAGGGTTACCGCGGGTATGGCGGCAAGTGTTTGCCGAAAGATGTTCGCGCTTTAATCAGATTAGCGAAAGACGTTGGTGTTGATTTGTCCATTTTGAAACAGGCGGAAGAGTATAATAATGATTTAGTTTCTAAACAAAAATAATATGGCTAAATATTTAGTCACCGGCGGCGCCGGATTTATTGGCACTAACTTAGTTAAGGAATTATTAAAACAAGGCCACCAGATCGTGGTTTTGGATAATTACGCCGGCGGAAAAAAAGAGGAAAGATTTTTGAACGGCGCGGAATATATTGAAGGTGATATTAGGAACGAAGCGGATTTAGACAAAGCTTGTCAAGGGGTTCAAGGCATTTTTCATCTTGCCGCCATGCCGCGGGTGACTTTTTCCGTGGATCATCCGGAAGAAGCGCATGATGTGAATGTAAATGGCACTTTGAAATTATTGTTAGCCGCTAGAAAATACAAAATAAAGCGTTTGGTATTTTCTTCTTCTTCTTCGGTTTATGGAAATCAGCCGGTTATGCCGCTGGTGGAAACAATGGTGCCGGCGCCGATCAGCCCTTATGGTTTACATAAACTAATCGGTGAACATTATTGCCGTTTGTTTGTTGATTTGTTTGGCGTGGAAACAGTCAGTTTGCGTTATGTGAATGTGTATGGCCCGTATTTTGACCCGGATGGCCCCTATGCTTTGGTGGTGGGCAAGTTTATCAAACAAGCGAAGAACGGCGAGCCGATGACGGTGTGAGGCGATGGCGAATATCAGCGCGATTTCGTCCATGTCTCCGATGTGGCTCAAGCAAATTTATTGGCGATGGAAAACGATGGGGTGGGAAAAGGCGAGGTTATAAATATCAGCAGCAACACGGCTTTTTCAGTCACTGGCGATGTGCGTATGACCAAAGAGAACAATGCAAAAGCGAAACAGCTCCTGAATTGGGAGCCAAAAATTACATTTGAAGAGGGGATTAAAGAGTTGAAAAAAGAGTGGGGATTAAAATAAAATTATTGCCCCATCATCCTGATCACAAGATTAATGGTTCGAAGAATAATTGACAGGTCTAACAGAAAAGACCTGTTTTTTATATAAAATAAATCATATTGCAGTTTTTGCAGAGATTTTTCTATATCATCAGTATAATTTTGGTGGATTACGGCCCAGCCGGTCAGCCCTGGTTTAATCGCGTGGCGCAAACTGTAATACGGCATATGCGTTTGCAGTTGCTCCACAATTTCCGGCCGTTCCGGACGCGGACCGATTAAGCTGATATCGCCTTTGATAATATTCAAGCATTGCGGTATTTCATCTAATCGGGATTTACGGAGAATCGCGCCAACCCAAGTTTGTCTAAGGTCGTCTTTTTTCGCAAACTGCCAACTGCCGACTTCCGCGCTGCCATCAGGCGCCAGCGCTTTCATTGAGCGGAAAAAAAAAAAAAAAAATACTTTTCCGCCTTTGCCTACTCTTTTTTGTTTAAAAAATATTGGGCCGGTTGATTCCAGCTTGATGGCGATAGCGATGAATGTGAATGTCAGCAAAAAAATAACGCCGATGCAGATTATTGCCGCGAAATCCAGAATCGCGCGAAAAGTTTTGTAAAGCGGCTGTGGTCCGGTGTGGATATTTTCCAAAAACCACGCTTCAGAAAAAATCGTGGGCGTGATGCGTCCGGTGATTATTTCATAAAATGACGGCAGGTCATAGAGCTGAACATCCCAAAATAAAAGAGAATATAATTCACGCAAGACATTTTCGTCTTTACGCAGACGCGGGGAAATAATTACCGTTGTCGCTTTGTGGTTGGAAATCGCCGGCCGGATGGCCTGCAAACTTCGGTAAACATCAAAAAACGGCAGGTCTTCCGGTTTGATCTGGTTTTCAGGGTCAATCAATGCCACTATTTTATATCCCCCCTCAGGGTGGTTTTGGATAGCATTGATTAATTCTTGAGTTTCCGGCGTGTAACCGACGAAGATGATATTTTCATGCAATCTTTTTAAGCCGATGAATTTTCCATAAATCAAACGCCAAACATAACTTACTAAGTATCCTAGCGAAGCGGTAAGCAATAGAATTGTTTTTGGCGTGACGATTCCGTTCGCGAAGATATAGAAAAAACCGATGCCAACCGCGAAAGAAATCGCAGCGGTGGTTATAAATTGTTTGGGGAGATCTTTAGTTTTGAGCCTACTTAAATCGTAAAGGCCGTTTATAAAGTTAATAACCAGCCAAATTAAAAATAACCAAAAAAATGGCGCGATATGGGTTTCAATCTTTTGCCAGTTTGGCGCCTGCCAGTATCTGATAGTCAGACTTAGCCAAAATGCCAAGATAAAACTAAGCATGTCGCCGCCGGCAACCATCATTTGTTTAATCCGATAGATCAAACGCATAGCTTTTGTTTTTGTGAGTTTTTTGTTATAATATGAGAGTATTTAACCAGATTTATGAAAAAAAATCAACTTTTTTGGCTAATGGCGATTTTTATACTGTTTTTTGGCGCGTTTCGGCTTGTTAATCAGGCTGGCGCCGCGACCGAGCCTTATATTACTGTTAATAAAAATCAGATGCAAACTAATGTGCGGAAAGTGACACTCCAGCTTTATGGTCCGGTCAAAACCACACAAATGATGGTGTCAAATTTTCCGGATTTTATAGACGCGGTATGGGAGCCTTATAAAACCACAAAAACATGGTATTTGCAATATATCAAAGGCACTCAAACAGTGTACGTGAAATTTAAAGACAAATAAGGCGCTGTCAGTAATCTGTATAAAGACACGATTAATTTGATTTTGCCGGACAAGATGACGGTTGACTTCAAAATCAATCCGGATGCCAAAGGCAAGGAGGTAAAAGAGACTGATTCGCGTTTTGTCAATCTAACGATTGCTTATTCCGTTGGCGTGGAATCAATAAGATTGAGCAACACCTCGGACTTGAGCATATCAGAATCGCAAGATATTGATGGGAAAATACAGTGGACTTTATTTCCCGGGTCAGGAGAAAAGACTATTTTTATTGAATTCAAAGACGCGGCCGGCGGGACAAAAATCATTTCCAAAAAAATCACTTATAATCAGCCGAAGTTTTACATCCCGGAAGGAAGCTTGTTAAAAGGGCATGGCAGCACAGTGTATTACCTCGGCTATGACGGACAGATCCATCCATTTCCCAACAGCGCGCTCTATCATTCTTGGTACGTAAATTTTGATGATATCCAGTCGGTCAGTAATATTAAACTTGGTCAATATCCGATTGGCATGCCGATGTGCGCGCGCGAAGGGACTTGGTTGGTGAAATTTAGAGTTAGTCCTGCCGTTTACGCGCCGGAACCGGGCTGTCGTTTGCGTTTGTTGCGCTCGGAAACTGAAGCGAAAATAATTTATGGCGCGAATTGGGCCAAACGAGTACTGGAGCTTGATCCGATTTTGGAAGGATATTATGATATAAATTATCCTGATTATGATCCGGATAAAATTGATAAAGACAAGGATGGGGTGGAAAAAGAAGTGGAGCAAGAATATGGGAGTTCTGATTCAAAAAGAGACAGCGATGAAGATGGGCTGAGCGATTTTGAGGAAATTTATTATTGGTTTACCGATCCTGCCGAAGCTGATACTGATGCCGATGGCTACAAAGACGGCCCGGAAACGGCATCTCTGCATTCGCCGGTTGGCAGCGGTAAAATTGAATCAGCGCCGGAAGGCGCTTACGGCTATCCATTGGGCTCGCTGATTTTATCAGGCGGCAAATATTATTATCGCGGCTATAACGGCCAGTATTATTATGTATCTAAAACCACAAAAGACGGCGTGTTTACCGCGAATAAATTTGATCAGAAATTTGTTATTAATTCAGCGGTAAAGATTGATTTCAGCGCCGGCAAAAGCAAATTTGGCAAGCCAGACGCGAAAATTATCAGACCGCAGCTACGTACAACCAAAGGAGCGCTGGTGGATTTCTGAGCATTGATTAAAACTAATCAATATAGATTACACTGATTTAAAAACGCATTGGTCTATATGATAGTACGAGGGAAAAAAATCTTGTTGAGTTTTTTGTTGGTGTTTTTTTTAATCGCGCCTAGTTTGGCATTCGCCAGAGTTCCCAATGATCCTTACGTGAAACAATGGGCTTATGAAGACATTGGTTTGTATGACGCGTGGAATTACGCGGTCAACTCAAAAAATGTGGTGGTGGCGGTGATTGATGTCGGCTTTGACACTTTCCATCCTGATTTGATTGATAATGTTTGGAAAAATGAAGATGAAATCGCGAACAATAAAATAGATGATGACAACAATGGTTATATTGATGATGTCTGGGGATGGAATTTTGTGGCCGAGGATGTGAATGGCGATGGCTTGGTTGATACGACTGAACAACTGGGAAATAATAATCCGCGGCCGAATGTGACGAAATTAAGCGCTAATGAGAAAGAAGAGGAAATTTTCAGCCACGGGACAATGGTGGCCGGTTTAATCGGCGCTCGCGGCGATAATCAGAGAGACGGGGCAGGCGTAAACTGGCGGGTCAAATTAATGAACATCAAAGTAATAGATAACACCGGAGCCGGGACTTTGAATGAATTGCCGCGCGCGATTCGTTACGCGGTTGACAACGGGGCGGATGTAATCAATATCAGCATGGTAAGCGGCACCCAAGACAACGCGATTGACAGCGCGATCCAGTATGCTTACAAGCGCGGCGTAATCGTGGTTGCCGCGGCCGGAAATAATTCCAATAATTTAAATATTGTTCCAGCTTATCCGATTTGCGCTGATGTCGGCAGCGGCGTTGAAGCGGTCTGGGGGGTGAGCGCGGTGACTGAAGAGCACCGTGTTACCAGATTTTCAAATATCGGTTCTGATTGCATAGATATCACCGCTCCGGGACAGAACATTTCCAGCACGATTCGTTATTCGCCGACCAATGGTCTGAAAACAAGTTATATAGGCGGATGGAGCGGGACTTCATTCGCCGCGCCGTTGGTTGCCGGCGCCGCGGCTTTGATTAAGGGGATGCATCCGGCATGGGGTCCGGATGAGATTTTTGATATTTTATTAAGAACGGTTCAGCATACCCCAGGCCAAGATGAAGTAGTTTACGCCAATCTGTTCGGCGCCGGTTTATTGCGATTAGATCGAGCAGTAAAATATGTCGTTGACAAATTGGGGCCGATACATTGGGCAAGCCGGTTTTGGGTTTTGGGTTTTGGAAAAGGCAATTTATCAGGATTTGATTGGGAAGAAAACTCGGGAATACAAGCCAATAAAATATTAGTGAATATTGATGATTGGGCGGCTTATAAAAGCGACGGTGAAATATTTTTTTTAACGGTTAAGCGCGAGAATAGCGCTGCCAGCCGTGTGACTATTTATAACGAAAATTGGAAAAAGAAAAAATCATGGTCAGTCCCGAGCGAGGGCAAATTAAATATCGCGGTAGGCGATGTGGCGGGGGATGGCGAGGTAGAAGTGGTTTTATCGCCGCAGTATTTGACTGATTGGGCCTGGCGGATTTATGATTTAGCCGGTAAAAAGCAGACGGAATATGTTTTGTCCGGCGGCCATCATGGGGTTTCTCTTGGTTTATTGCCAAAAGTCGGCGCGAAAAAGGCAAAAATAGCGATTCTGTATCAAAATAACGGCAATTTAAAATTAATGCCGTTTGGCGATGATTTGAAGGAGGAAATTGAGTTTAAAATCACCGTGATTCAATCTCGCGGCGATTTAGCGGTTGGAGACGTAGATGGCGATGGTCAGATTGAGTATGTTTTAAGCGGAAACAATAACGGCGGCTCATACGCGGTGATTTATAACAGCGCCGGCAAATATAAACGCAAATTTAAGTTATCCGATTCTTTTGACGCGTTTGACTTGCGATTGGGCGATTATAATAAGGATGGCAAAGATGAAATTTTTACCGCGCCGTTGTCAGCCGCGGGTTCTGTGCGCGTGTGGACTTATCGCGGCAAGAAACTGTTTGAATGGTCCGCGCCAGTTGGTTTTGGCGGTTTGAAGTTGTTGGTTTTTTGAGATTGTGGTAAAATAGAACGGTATGATGGGTGATACGCCAATTTTTGAGAAAAAAAATGTGCTGGTGACCGGCGGAGCTGGTTTTTTAGGTTCGCATTTGTGCGAACGCTTGCTGAAAGAAGCCAAAGTCATTTGCATGGATGATTTGTCAAATTCAACGATTCAAAATGTTGACCATCTTTTGCAGTATCCGGATTTTGAATTTATTAAATATGACGTGAATAAACCGATTGATTTGAACGCGTTTGACGAATTGGCGAAATTTAAGATTCAGTTTCAAGGCGTGCAAGAGATATATCATCTGGCTTGTCCGACCAGTCCGAAAAATTTTGAAAATTTGAAACTGCATTCGTTATGGGCAAACTCCAGCGGCATGCTGAACACTTTGGATTTGGCGGTTAAATACAAAGCAAAATATGTGTTCGGTTCCAGTTCCGTGGTTTACGGCCAGCCGAGTCCGGAACACAAGATTTTTGACGAGACTGACGAAGGCGTTGTGAATCATCTTTCGCCGCGCGGGTGTTATGACGAAGGCAAACGGTTCGCGGAAACTTGCGTGGAAACTTATCGGCAGGTTTACGGGGTGGACGCGAAAATCGCGCGGGTTTTCAGCACTTTCGGTCCGCGCATGAAATTGCGCGATGGCCTGCTGGTGCCGGATTTTATCATTGACGCATTGGAAGGAAAAGATTTGGTGATTTATGGCGATGATAGTTTGGAGCAGTCGCTTTGTTATGTTACGGATGTGGTTGACGGGCTGATAAGATTGATGGCGGCAGAGCCGGAAGTTTATTTGATCAATTTCGGCCATGACAAAGTCTACAAGATGAAAGAAGTCGCGGAGATGATAATTAAAATGACCGGTTCTTCTTCGCGAGTGGTATTTGAACAGCCACTGGTGTTTTTGACATCCAAAGGCATTCCAAATCTTAAACGGGCCAAAGAAGAACTGGATTGGGTGCCGCTTTATCAGTTGGAAGACGGTTTACAAAGGACGATTGATTACGCGATCGCCAGAAAAGAAGCCGTTGGTTTGAATCACAATTAATCATTTATGTTGGTTGCGATCGTGCCGGCATACAACGAAGAAAAAAATATCGGCCCTGTCATCAGCGGCCTTTTTAATCATGCGGATAAAGTCGTGGTGGTTGATGATGGTTCGGTTGATAATACGGTGTTAGAAGCGGAAGAAGCCCTTCGGCAGGCTCAGGGTAAAGCTGGTGTAGTGTTGCGGCACAAGATTAATCGCGGGCAAGGCGCGGCATTGCAAACCGGACACGAGTATGCTTTAAAGCTTGGCGCTGATTATGTAATTGATTTTGACGCTGATGGACAGTTTGATGTTATGGACATCAAACCGGCGCTGGAGGCTTTACAAGCATCTGGCGCGGATATTTTGTTTGGTTCAAGGTTTTTGGATAATCGTTCGCGAGTTCCGCGATTAAAACGGATGATTTTACTACCTTTAGCTCGATTGTTTGACCGCGTATTTTTCGGTATTAATCTAACTGACGCGCACAATGGCTTTCGTATTTTAAATAAGCGCGCTTTGTCGTTAATTAACATCACTCAAGACCGCATGGCCCATGCCAGCGAGATTCCGGCGCAAGCCAAGAAATTTGGATTAAAGCAGATTGAATTTCCGGTGAAAGTAGTGTATCGTGAATATGGGCAGGGGTGGGGTGGTGGTCTGAGGGTAGTTAGAGATTTAGTGTTAGGTAGGTTCGTTGGTGGCGGGAAATAGCGCTAAAATTTGTAATTTTTAATTTGTAATTTTTACTCAATTTTCAATGAATTAATTTTCAATTTTGAATATCGCGGCATTAAAAATTAGGGAATTAGTTATTGTTTACAAATTAAAAATTAAGTGTATGCTTATTCTCTTCCAACTTCTATTCATCTCATTTTCTCTGTTTGCAATAGTTAGCGTGATTAAACGCAAACGCGAGGGTCTGCTTGGCCCAAAGGGCATGGTTTTTTGGACAGTATTTTGGCTGGTGGCCGCAGCATTTGTTTTGTGGCCAAACAGCACAACAGTTTTGGCAAACAAATTCGGTATCGGCCGCGGCGCGGACTTGGTGTTTTATGTTTCGCTGGTAGTATTTTTTTATCTTTTGTTTAAGTTGAATGTTAAATTAGAAGCAGTGGGGAGAGATATTACGAAGATTGTCAGGAAAGAATCTTTAAGCAAACCCGAAACTCTAAACCCGAAACTCTAAACAAATTCAAAACCACAATGCTTAAAATTTTTAATTTTGAAATTTATATTTGTTTAGGATTTAGAGTTTAGGGTTTTGTTATTATGCGTATTGCTCACATCGTCTGCGCCTACCCCCCTTACTACGCCGGTATGGGCAACGTTGTGTTTCAGACAGTTAGTCACTTGGCAGAGTTAGGTCACGATGTGGAGGTTTTAACTCCTGATTTTTATCAACCGGAAGAGATCAAATCAACCACAGAGAAGCCGGCGGAAGTCCACGAGGAAAAAACGCAAGAAAAGATTGATTATGCCACGCGGTTAAAGCCGGCCCTGCGATATGGCAACGCGGCATATATTCCGCAGATTCAAAATGAGCTGGATCGGTTTGATTTGGTGCATCTGCATTATCCCTTTTTGGCGTGGCGAATTTGGTTAGAAAATGGAAATCGCGCAATCCAAAAAAGCCATTGGTGATCACTTACCACATGGATACGCGCGCGCCAAGCTGGAAGGGTTTGCTTTTTAAATATTACGGTAAATTCTGGCTGCCGCGTATTTTGCGTCCAGCCGATAAATTAATTGTCAGTTCGTTTGATTATTTGAAAAACAGCGACGCGGGATTTTTGTACAAAGAAAATCCAGACCAGTGGCTGGAACTTCAGTTTGGCGTTGATTTGGAAAAATTTAAGCCGCGCGAGCGTCCCTAAGCGTTATTAAAAAAACACCAGTTATCACCAGATTCCCCAATCATTTTGTTCGTGGGAGCGATGGATG
>JACRPD010000073.1 GCA_016214105.1 Candidatus Magasanikiibacteriota bacterium | reverse complement strand
CATTTCGTTTCTTAAAGCGTCAATCTCGCCTTTCAACTCTGTCCTTAAACCATTAATCTCACCTTTCAACTCGGCTCTTAATTTTTGCAAGTCATCGCTGGTCGCGCCATGATCCTTTATAAATTTGACTATTTCTAAAATATCATCAAATTTTTTTTCAATAATACTGTCTTCCATAATTTTTTATAATTAAAGCTGGTCTATTATACCTCAATCATTTTTGTTCTGTCAAATCTTGTTTGGTAAACGTCTTATCAAACTCCCAACCTGCCAAGACACACAAAATTAAAATTTCAACCAGTCCAACCCACAACTGCCAACTGCCGTAAAAAGCCGCGTATGACTTAACAAACAGCGGCACGGTGATAACAGCATCCAACGTCATGCTAACTACCAAACCAATCAAACCCAACAAAAATCCTTTTTTAGCTGTCGGTGGATCAGCTTTGAAATACCATTTGGCGAGTAACAAGACGACCGGAATTTCCAAAATCCACCAAGTTGCCATTACCCGCAACGAGCTATCTTTAAACCATGGCGTGAACTACACCTTCTTCAACGTCGTTATCGGCCTTGACTGCGTAATATAAATCTTTCCACCCTCCATCGCCCACTCAATATCGCACGGAAAACCATAATGGTCTTCAATTCTTTTACAAACTTTCGCTACCTCAATAATTTGTTTCCCGCTTAACTTCTGTTTCTCCCCTTCACTTCCAATCTCCACCCATTCATTCGCAAAATCATCATTTTTCACGACTTTATGGACTTTTGACTTTACGGACTTTACAGACTTCACCAACTTCCTCGTCTGCATCCCCACATTAATATCCACAATACTCATCTGGCTTTTACTAACAATATAACTATCCGGTGTAATCTGTCCGGACACAATCGCCTCTCCGAGACCGAACCCAGCCTCAATAATCATCTGGTCGTAATCTTCTGTCACCGGATGCACGGTAAAAGCAATGCCGGAAATTTCCGATTGAATCATTTTTTGAATTACCACAGCGACGGAAACATAATGGTCAATCAACTTTTTTTCATGCCGATAAAATATCGCGCGCGGCGTGAACAACGACGACCAGCAATTTTTGACTCGTTCCACAACATTTTCTCTCGTCGTATTCAAATATGTTTCTAATTCACCCGCCCAACTCGCCACCGCCGAATCTTCCGCCGTCGCGCTTGATCGCACGGCGACGTACGCCCCCTCTCCTTTAGAAGGAGAGGGTCTGCCCGCAGGCAGGGGTGAGGTGGTACACAACTCATCAAACGCCTTCAAAATCTCCTCCGCCAAATCCTTTGGCATCTCGTGGTCGTGAATTGTATCGCGGATAACATTGCTGGCCTTATCGACAGAATTCGTATCTTCCGGATTTACTTCTTTCAATCTCGCCTTTATCTCCGCGTTCAAATCTGTTTCTTCCAAAAATCTGTCAAACGCGCTCGCCAATACCACAAAACCCCGTGGAACCGGAATCTTTGCTTTGCTCATCTCGCCCAACGATGCACCCTTGCCTCCGGCGATAGCGACATCGGATTTGGAGATGTGGGAGAAAAATTTGAGATGATTAGGCATATTTTTTTCTGGCTAAAATCGCGAAAGGTAAAAAATAATTATTTAGTTGTTCGGCAGTTACGTTATACATCCCCGGCGCAAAAATTTTTGAACACAACACCTCGCGTAAACGGCACAATTCTTTTTTATTCCACCGAGAATCAGCAATACTCAAATCAATTAATTCCAACGCTCTCGCGAGCGATTTTTGCGTCTGATCCTCGTCTCTTTTTGCTTCCCAGCACAAGAGACGAGATACTTCTGCGCCGATATTACCCATTTGCTCAGCCAAAGTCATTGTCTGCCAACGGTTGATAATATTTACGCCATGCAACATATCATGATGACTAAGATACCAACGGCTTCGCATCCGGCGTGGTTCGTTTTTCGTAATCTTGCGCCAACTCTTTTATCCGACTCCAATCAAGCTCCAATCGTTTGCCGGTGAATTTCTTTTGCCGCTCCGGGTTTACAAAACCATATTCATATTTTTCCGATTTCCCATCATTCTCTAATTTAATACGGAAAGACTCGGCAGGAGCAAAAAAACCGCCCAATTCATCCACGTCTTTGGCTTTCCGCCTTTCTCCACTTTCTTCGTCAATTATATCTAACGCCTCTAACAAAAGAGCTTCATTAAACAACCCGTGGGTGACTATCGGCATTGCGGTCTTAAAAGATTTATCTGTGCCTTTTTGCGCTCCACGCGCCATATCCCGTAAAAGCCACAAATTAAAAGCTTCCACTTCAGCAATTTCTTTTCGCATGCCCTCGTTTTCAATAGCGTATCTCAAACCAACCTCCTGGGCCGTTTGCCGTACTTTTGATCTGGTTTCCTGATCCAAACGCCCATAACTTGGATGCTTAGCCGCTTCTACCTCAATTAGCGGTTTGGCGACTTTGAGCACTTTTGAGGCATCGGGGCTCAATTCTTTATAAGTTACACCCTTGAGTGTGTTCGGCCCCAAAGATCTCTTCCCCTGCTTACTACCAGATTCAATATCCCCAGCGGTCTCGCCAGCGCGTGGCTCGCGGCTAGCCACACTCACAACAAAATCCACATCCTCCGGTAGTTGATTAGCCCCGTAATCCTGCGCGACTTTCTTACCTTCTGGTGTCAAATTTTCAGTATCATCCCACTTAAAAACCTCGCCGGTCATCGGATCGGTCCACTCGCCTTTACCGGCAAAACGATTACTATGCCTCATCAAATCAAAGTACACAGTTACACTGCGCTCGTTTTCCCTCCTTGGTTCGCCTTCGTGTATCGCCATATAACTTAAAATTAAAAATTACGCCGTTTAATTTTGTATGCTCAAACACTCCCTTAACTCTAACAAATCACACTGATCATGTCAAAAAAATCGCCTTAATCATAATTAAGCTCGTTCAACAATCTTTACAACCCCTTTCTGCGCGTCAATCTCAAGCAAATCATTATCATGAATGATCCGCGTGCCATTCATTGTCGCAATCACGCAAGGCACTCCGAGTTCCCTAGACACTATCGCCGCGTGAGAGGACAAACCACCTTGGTCCGCCACAACCGCCGCGGCTTTTTCCATTGCCTGAACAAAGTCGGGCGTGGTAAATTGAGCCACTAAAATATCGCCACGCTCAACTTTGCTTATTTCGCTTTTATCCAAACAAATCTTGGCCTTCCCGCGAATAATTCCGCCCAAACAAGCCATTTTGCCACGAATTTCTTCGGCCTTTGCCACATCCACAAAATATTCCCGCTCTAATTTCTTAATTTCATCTGGGTCAGTAATTAAGGTGGTCTCGGAATTGCGCACCAGCATGGCATAATTAACAAACCGCCTCTTCATCTCGGTTTCGTTTGGTAATGGCTTCCCTTCCAAAGCGCCGAACATCTCCGGCACAGATACCTCCATTATCCAATCCTGATTAAAATTAGCGCGTCCGGCAATTTCCGCGTACATAAAACGCGCGCCATAATCAGCATTAAAAAACGCTTCAACGCGGCGGTTGCGGACAGCTGGTATATTGATAATCTTGACTGTGCCAACAATTTTACCGCGGCTGACGGAAACTCCTCTCAACTCTTTAAATTGGCTACTAAACGCGATCCCAAGCGCCTTTATAAATGCATCATAATCTTTCTCAATCAATACAATCGCGTCGTGTCCTTGTTTATCCCAATAATACGCGCATTTTTCTGTCCGTGATTCCAAATGTTTTTTAAACGCTAGTGTAAATTTTAATTTGCTGGCGATAATCTCCGCTGGCGCGGCAAAACTGATCGCGTTATAGGTCATATGACGGAAAAAGTAAAACAACGATTTCGCCCTTTTAGACAGGCACTCTGAATCTTTAAGCTTTTTCTCTGTTTTCTGCTCACGCGCGTCATTCAGTCGCTTACGAAAATAATCTACACTCAACACAATCACATTCGCCCAGTCGCTATTCAGCCAAAAATATTTTTTCTGGTGACGAACAAGCGCTTTTTCTCGCTGTTCTGCCGGCAAAGACGCGATTTTGCTCAATTCATTTTCTTCTTTTTGCGCGAACAATAATTTATCCGGAGACAAAAGCTCTTTAGTTTCATCCTCACCAAGATGGAGCTTTTCTTTTGCCAAAAAATCAGCGACTATTTCTCAGCCCATGGATCAAACACTTCAATATGGATGCTAATCTCCCAGGTTTT
>JACRPD010000072.1 GCA_016214105.1 Candidatus Magasanikiibacteriota bacterium | reverse complement strand
TGATACCGCGGCTGATTCTGTTGACGACGCAGTTGTGCTGGTCGTTATGGCGTCCGGTAGATTTTTAACTTGTGTTATTAATGATTTAATGTCCGTCTTGATTTTTTCTTTTATCGTTTCATTTCCATCCGATTCATTATCAGGCGCGCCGACCTCTTGCCACACCGTGCGCAAATCGTCTTTAACCGGATCCGGCAGCCAGCCTTTGTCCGACCCGTTTCCTTGCGTGGCGTCGGTAATCATTACATACATATTCCAGCCCCACATGCTGAAAATTACCAGACAGAAAATTACGACCCCTGTCCAGAGCCAGCGCGTTTGGCGCGGGTCATGGCGCAGGCGCGTTCGGTTGTTAGAACGCGGCGTTTCCGGCCGGGTTTGGATTGGTTCCGGCGCTTGTTCAATCTCTGCGGCTTCTTTTTGCGGTTCAGGTTCTGACAAACGCACTTGTTCAACAATCAGGCCAGGCAGTTTCTCCACCGCCTCTTTGACTTCTTTTTTACTAATTTTTTCTTTTTTAGGTTTTTTGCTTTTTTTGACAGGCATACTATTGAAATTTTCAATTACCAATTATCAATTTTCAAACCTTTTCACTCTTTAGAGAGTAAAATGACTTGCGTTTCTTCTTGCGGCAGGCTTTTGTTTTTAATAATCGTTTTTTTCTCCGCCTGGACTTTGCCGGCGACACCCATTTCTTTCAAGAATTTTTCCACTGGTTCAAAATCGGGATTGTTGTCGGATTTATAGGCAATCGGAATAACAATTCGCGGTTCAATCGCGTTGACGGCCTTGGCCGCGGCCTCGGCGTCATAACAATTTTTTCCACCAACCGGTACCAATAGAATATCAACATCAGAAAGGGTTTCCAATTGCTGGTCAGTCAGAGGTTTATCAATCAAACCCAAATGCGCCAGGCTCAAATGTTCAGCATCTAAACGAAACATGATTTGGCCGTCTTCATGGCCTTGGACAGCGGTGATCAGCACAGCTTTGGTTTCACATTCGCCGGGCGTGTCTAAAATAAACGGATTGCCGGAGAGGGTGATTGAGTCAGCCGCGCCATGGGTAAACAGGCCGATATCAGTGGATAAGTTACGCGGAAATTCGCCGGTTTTTGGACGATAAGTGTCAATCACAACATCAACGTCTTTATCAAACGGTTTTACTTGAATGCGGACAGCGGTATTGCCGAGCCATGAGATGTGCATAGTTAAATCTAAAATCCTAAATCTAAAATCCTAAATTGTGTTTAGAATTGATGATATTATACATTATGTTTACTTATTGTGCAAGGCCGGCGCAAGGGCGGGGTGTTGACATTTTACAGTTAATATTATATAGTCCGGACACTTATTTATTCCGCCTTAGGGTGGTGCTCGACGGGTTCGTCGCCTGTTGGCTAAATTAAATTTTAATATGAAAGACGAAAAAGACAACGCGAGCCAAAACAGCAATAGTTTTGCCGCTTTGTTAAAGAATTTTTTTACCAAAGCCCCGCAAGTTGATGATTTGGTGAAGGGAAAAGTTATTTCCGTGGAAAGCGGCGCTGTCCGCATGGACATTGATGGAATGATAACCGGCGTGGTGCGCGGGCCGGAACTATATGCCGAGTCGCGCGAGTTTTCCAATATCAAAGTCAGCGATGAAGTGGAAGCGACCGTGTTGGAATTGGAAAATGAAAACGGCGAAATGGAACTTTCTTTCCGCGCCGCGGGACATCGTTTAGTCTGGTCTCGTATGGAGAAATATAAAGAAGACGGCTTGACGATTGGCGCGAAAGTAACTCAAGCCAATCGAGGCGGGCTGATGATGCAGGTTGATTCTTTGTCCGGTTTTATGCCGGTGTCGCAGTTAAGCCCGGATAATTATCCGCGCGTGCCGGGCGGAGACCGCAATCGGATTTTAGAACACTTACAAAAGTTGATCGGCCGAGAGTTGCAAGTTAAAGTGATTGACGTGAATGATAAAGAAGAAAAATTAATTGTATCCGAGAAAGCGGTTTGGGAAGATGATCAGAAAGCAGTGTTGGATTCATATAAAGTCGGCGACACGGTTGAAGGCGAAGTGAGCGCCCTGACTTCTTTCGGCGCGTTTATCAAATTCGGCGAAGGATTGGAAGGTTTGGTTCATATTTCGGAAATTGTTTGGCAGAGAATTGACCACCCTAAAGATGTGTTAAAAGTTGGTGACCGCGTGAAAGCGCAGGTGATTGACATCAACAAATCAAAAATTTATTTATCAATCAAACGACTGGTAGATGATCCGTGGAAGACAGTTAAGGATAAATATAAGGTTGGGCAAGAAGTGGAAGGCGAGATACACAAAATTGAAGCTTTCGGTTTGATGATCAAACTGGATAATGATATCCACGGCCTAGCCCACATTTCCGAACTCGGCGCCCGCGATCCGAAAGAATTGAGGGATAGATTCAAAATCGGCCAGAAAGAAAAGTTTGAAGTAATTTCAGTTGAACCGTCAGAACACAGGTTGGGTTTGAAGCTGGCTGGGACAGCGAAAGAAAAAAATGGCGGTTGTGGCGGAGAAAAAGGAGGAAAAATAGAGGAAAAAGTTGAGGAGAAGAAAGAGGAATAAAAGACTAAAAGATTGTAAGATTGAAAAGACCGCCCGAGAAGGTGGTCTTTTTTGCTGATCTATTCTTTCACCGGACGAATTTTTGGTTCGTGACTCGTGTTGATGTCATTTATTTCTTGCACGCAATTCCCCGCATCTTCTTTAGAGTCAAATGATTCCACCCACCCTAAAATCACCCTCTTGCAACTTCGCCTGGCGTAAAATAGACCGAAAAGTTCCGTGACGCACTTCGTTACCGTGAATTGGGACAATAACAGTGAGTGTGGGATTGCCAATTTTTCTGTATTTAGCATGCGAGCCGGTCTGCGAAACAAAAAAGAAGCCCCTGTTTTTAAGGACATTCACAACCAGCCGCAAAGGATACGGTTTAGGCATATTGAAGAGTGACCGAAGCAATAGCTGGTCTAGTTACTTCAATTTTTTTAGGAAGAGGTACATCCTCAAAATATAATGATAAGGCATCTTGGAGCATGGACAATGCTTCTTTTTTGGTTTTGCCATAACTAGAAACATCCACCTCCAAGCATTGAGAGATGTAATATTTACCCTCTTTCCATACCACTGATTTTAGATCTATTTTACGCATAAATTCATTCTTTATGTTTTTATGATATCACAAAAGAAAAAACCAGTCAAACCTCTTGACTTCCTTCTCATTTTTGCTATACTAAACTCCGTTATTCAAACATAAATCTAACACGAATTATGAAAAATCTTTTGAAAAATTTTACCATCATCTTTTTTGTCCTGCTTTTGGTGGCGGGATTGTTGAGTTTTTCCTCTTCGGCAAAGCCAAAGACCGAGCCGGCTGGGATCAGTCAGCTGGTGCAGGAGATAAACAGCGGCGCGGTTAAGGAGATTAAAGTGCGCGGGGATGATTTGGTGGTGATGCTGGCGGATGAAACCGCGAAACAGCAAATAGTAAAAAAAGAATACGGACAGTCGTTTTCCGAGTTGATGGACAATTACAAAGTTTCCGCGGAAAAATTACAGCAAGTAAAAGTGGAAGTAGTGGACGAATCCGGCGCGGCTTATTGGTTCAAGTCGTTGTTGCCATTTTTAGTGCCGGTGTTGCTGGTTTTAGTCATCATTTATTTTATGAGCCGGCAGGTACAGGGCATGAATAATCGGGCGATGGGTTTTGGCCAAAGCGCGGCGCGGCAGACAAAGCCGGATGATAAAAATCAAAAAACTTTTAAAGATGTGGCCGGAGCGAAAGAAGCCAAAGAAGAGTTGTTTGAAATTGTTGAGTTTTTAAAAGAACCTAAACGTTTTACGGAAATGGGCGCGAAGATTCCCAAAGGCGTATTGTTGATGGGCGCGCCGGGCACGGGAAAAACTTTGTTAGCCAAAGCGGTCGCGGGTGAAGCCGGTGTGCCATTCTTCTCAATTTCCGGTTCGGAATTCGTGGAAATGTTTGTCGGTGTTGGCGCGTCGCGCGTCAGGGATTTGTTTACTCGCGCGAAAAAATCCGCGCCGGCGATTGTGTTTATTGATGAAATTGACGCGGTGGGACGCAAGCGCGGTTCCGGATTGGGCGGTTCGCATGATGAACGCGAACAGACTTTAAATCAGATTTTGGTGGAGATGGATGGTTTTGATCCGAATTTGGGCGTAATCGTTGTCGCCGCGACTAATCGACCCGATGTGCTGGATCCGGCTTTGTTGCGGCCAGGCCGTTTTGACCGCCGCGTGGTGATTGATTTGCCGGATATCGCGGACCGCGAAGAAATTCTTAAAGTCCACGCCATTGGCAAGCCGATTTCCAAATCAGTATCTTTGCGCAATGTCGCTGAACGCACGCCCGGATTTTCCGGAGCTGATTTAGCCAATCTTTTGAATGAGGCCGCGATTTTGACTGTGCGGCGGAATAAAAAAGAAGTGACGGAAACTGAAGTTTGGGAAAGCATTGATAAGGTTTTGCTTGGACCGGAGAAAAAATCTCGGGTGATGTCTGATCAAGAACGGGAAATGACCGCTTATCACGAAGCCGGCCACGCGATTGTCGGACACTTTTTGCCGAATTGCGATCCGATCCGCAAGGTTTCAATCATCGGCCGCGGTTTGGCCGGCGGTTACACTTTGAGCATGCCGGAAAAGGATGTTCGTTATCAGACATTGGCGAAATTCAAAGATGACTTGGCGATGATGTTGGGCGGTTATGTGACGGAAAAATTAATTTACGGTGATGACGAGATTTCCACCGGTCCGTCCAGCGATTTGAAAAAAGCCACGCAAACGGCGACTTCAATGGTAATGCGCTATGGCATGAGCGACAAACTCGGTCCGCGCCGCTACGGCGACAATGAAGAGTTGATTTTCTTGGCGCAGGAGATTCATGAGAAAAAAAATTACAGCGAAAAAACTGCGGAGATGATTGATCACGAAATCAATCGTTTGTTGGACGAAGCTCTCAAAACCGCGGAAAAAATTATTCAGGAAAATAAAAACAAGATGGATGAGTTGGTGAAAGTTTTGATGGAAAAAGAGATTGTGGAGCAGGAAGAGTTTAAGGCGATAATGTCTAATGTCTAAAAAACAGTTCTCATAGTAGAGAACTGTTTTAGCGGCGGAGAGTAGTGGAGTCGAACCACATACGGTTTGAACCGTACCCATCCAGGTATCAATTAGTGCTCGTATACCGGCCGAGTTTACTCTCCATTCTCACCGCCGGCAAATATTATATCAAATTTTTTGAAATGAAAACAGCCCCTTTCGGGGTTGTTTTTTTTGGGTACGTTCCGCGTATGCGGTTTCACCAATTGATACCTAAATAAAGTATATCAAATAGAATCAGACTTGTCAAGCATAATTATCCACACAGTTTTTTATTTTTGATTCGCCACCACCTTATCCACGATGCCGTATTTTACCGCTTCATCGGCGGTGAGAAAGAAATCGCGGTCAGCGTCTTTTTCAACAGTAGCCATGTCTTTGCCGGTGTGAGTAACAATGATGTGGTTAAGGCGGTCTTTTAATTTCAAGATTCTTTCCGCGTGGATTTTTATGTCGCTGGCTTGTCCCTGTGTTCCGCCCATGACTTGGTGGATCATCACTTCGCTGTTCGGCAAACAAAATCTCTTGCCTTTCACGCCGGCGGTCAACAGCACGCAAGCCATGCTGGCGGCCATGCCGATGCAGATGGTGGAAACATCTGGTTTGATGTATTGCATGGTATCGTAAATTGCCAATCCGGATGTGACTGATCCGCCCGGAGAGTTGATATATAGTTTAATATCCTTGCTCGGGTCTTGATTTTCCAAGAAAAGCATCTGCGCGATTACCGTGTTGGCAACGCTATCATCAATTTCGCTGCCAAGAAAAATTATTCTGTCTTTCAGCAGGCGCGAATAAATATCATACGCGCGTTCGCCGTAGGAGGTTTTTTCGATTACTGTAGGTATTAAATATTGGGATTTGACATTAGACATATTTAATATTTAGTAGCAAGTATTATTTTATACTGTTTCGTTATTTTTTTCAATAGCCACCCAAATCTTCGCGAGCGCTTCGTCAATCCCGCCGGAGATCAAAAACCCCGCCGCTTTTTTGTGCCCGCCGCCGCCGAGAGTTGAGGCGACTAAAGAAACATCAAAATCATCGCGCGTGGTGCGTAAACTGCCTTTGATTTTTCCTTCCCAGGTTTCTTTCAAAACCAAAGACGCGCGACCTTCGTTGATATTGTTCAAAAAATTCGCGATGCCCTCGCTCTCGGTTTCGCTGGCATTGTGCGTTTTTAAATCTTCCAGAGTGATAAAAGTATAGACGATATTCAAATCCTCGTTTTTGGTTAAACGCGACAGCGCCGCGCCCCAGAGTTTTAGAGATTCAACCGGTTTGTCGCGCAAAAACCAATTTTTAATCAGATTAAAATTAGCGCCTTGGCGGATGAGCTCGCTGGCGACTTTTAGTGAGTGTTCGGTGGTGCCGGGGTTGGAAAAATTTTCCGTGTCAGTAATCAGGCCGGTCAAAAGCGAAATGGCAATGTTTTTTGTAATTTCAATATTATTATGGCGGAAGAAAAAGTGCAGAACCTCGGCGGTTGAAGAAGCGGTCGGGATAACAAGATTATGACGGCCGAATTTTTTATTGCTGATGTGATGATCAATATTAATAATAACCGCGCGCGGCGGCAAGTTTTTCGCAAAGGATTCAATGCCGGCGTAATTTAAGTCTCCGGAATCCAACACCACTACAACATCATATTCAGCCGTGTTCCAAATATTTTGATCGGTTGAAATTTTAATTAAGTGCGGGAGGTTGGCGAGGCGCGGAGTAATTGGAGTCAGACAGAAAGCGTCGTGCGGCTTGCCGATATTTCGCAGAAAATGCGAAAACGCCGAAACCGAGCCCATGGCGTCGCCGTCAGGTTTTTGGTGCGGCACGAGAAGAATCTTCTTCGCTTTCAAGATTTCATTGTGGATTTGTTTGGCGATGCGATGCATAGACATGCGAAATGCGAAAGAGTGCGAAAATGCGAAATTGGCGATAAAGTTTATAAGGTGGACGGTTGAGTATATAATATCTATAATAAAGTGTCAAGGTCTAATCAGGCAGCACACCATATCGTTCTTTCTTCTCGGGGACAGCTGCCGTCCCCCCACCAAATATCTTCTTCATTATTATAATGGAGGTGATTGAGATGGGTAGCGGGGTTTTACTTCTATGAGAAAAGTTGTATAATGGATACAACTTTTTATGTTTTATATGGCCATTAAGTTTCCTTGGTTCAAAATTATCAAAGCTCCGTAGTGGCATTATGATCGTTTTTAGTGCCTGCTGACCTGGTTCAATTTTCAAAAGTCCCGTTAGGGACGCCAGATAGTAGCCAGGCACTTTAGTGCCTGGAGAGAGTTTATTATTAAAACACCAGCCCCATAGGGGCGGCACAAATATGTCTAACACCTTTTCCAACCTGTTATTTCACGCGGTCTTCAGCACTAAAGAAAGAACAAAATTATTATCCAGAGAATTACGGAATCGTCTTTTCCCATACATCTCGGGTATTGCCAATAAAAGTGATTTCAAAATATTAGCTGTATATTTATTTTAAATATTGTGTCGTCCCTAACGGGACTTACTCGATATTGTGGACACTTTTCCAGGGGCTAAAGCCCCTGGCTACTATCTGCCGCCCCTGTCGGGGCTCAAAAGTGCATTATTAGATATTTCTACTGGACACAAAAATATGAAGAAGATGTTTGGGGAAGGCAATTGCGACACCGTAAGGAATTGTAAAATGCAAACCTGTGGATAATATGTCAATAGGGTGATAAAATGGAGTGGTAAATCTATGTTTCTCAAATCCATCGAACTCCACGGTTTTAAGTCCTTTGCCCAGAAAGCGGTTTTGGATTTTTTGGCGCCAAAGGACGGAAAAAACAGCATTACCGCGGTGGTGGGGCCGAATGGGAGCGGGAAAAGCAATATCGCGGACGCGATCCGCTGGGTGATGGGCGAGCAGAGCATGAAGGCATTGCGCGGGAAAAAAGGCGAGGATATTATTTTTGGCGGTTCTGATGTTAAAGGCCAGATGGGTATGGCAAGCGTGACCATGACTTTGGACAACAACGACCATCGCGCGCCGATTGATTACGATGAATTGGTGGTAACCCGCCGTTATTATCGTTCCGGCGAGAGCGAATATTTAATCAACGGCAATACGGTAAGATTGTTGGATTTACAAATTCTCTTGGCTCAAGCCCAGTTCGGGCAAGGCGCTTACAGCGTTATTGGGCAAGGGATGATTGATCATCTGCTTTTACACACGCCGCAGGAGCGGAAGACGTTTTTTGACGAGGCGGCCGGAATTAAAGAATTTCAAATCAAACGGCATCAAGCGATTTTAAAATTGTCGCGCACTAAAGAAAACATCACGCAGGCGGAAATGTTGTTGACTGAAGTTGAACCGCGTTTGCGGACTTTGTCGCGCCAGGTAAAGAGATTGGAACGGCGGCAGGAAGTTGAGCTGGAATTGCGCGAAACGCAGGAACAATATTTTTTCACGCTTTTTTCACACAATCACGAACAACTGACAGTATTAAACGCGGAATTAATTAAAATTGAAGAGGAGTATAATACAGCGCGCGATCATTTGCAGACTTTGCAAAATGAATTGGCGGCTTTGGCCAAAGAAGGCTCGCGGCAGGAGCAATTTGTTATTTTACAAAATGAATATCAGGATTTATCGCGGCAAAAAAATCAGATGGAACGGGAGCGCGCGATATTGCAGGGAAAAATGCAGACCGAATATTCCAAAGCCGGAAAACAAAATATCGGCTGGCTGGAAAATAAAATTGAGACCTTGAAAACGGCGGCGGAAAAGGCGGAACGCGATTTAAAAACAGCGGAGTCGGCGGTTGAAAAAACCGGCGCGGATATTTTAGCCAAAAAACAGCAGATGGACAAATTGCTGGTTGAAAAAACAGAGGCAAAAGGCCGGTTGGCGAATTATGAACAAAGTTTAACGCAACTAAAAGGCGAACAATCATATTGGCAATACGCGGGATTAAAAGCCGTGCAGGCGGTGTTGGAAGAACGGCACCGGTTGGGCGCGATTTACGGAACCGTGGCGCAGTTGGGCGAGGTGGATGAAAAGTATCGTCTGGCTTTGGATGTGGCGGCGGCTTCGCATTTATCATCAGTTGTTGTTGACAGCGATCGCACGGCGCAGGCTTGTATTGAATATTTGCGCCAGCATCAGCTGGGTGTGGCCACATTTTTGCCGTTGAATAAAATTAAACCGCGTTTAACGGCAAATGATATTCAGGATTTGAAAAGCCGCGATGGCGTGTTTGGTTTGGCATCGGAATTGGTGTCTTTTGACAGCCGGTTCGCGGATATTTTTTCTTACGCGCTGGGCAACACCTTAATCGTGCGTGATTTGGAAACCGCGCGGGAAATCGGCATTGGTCGGATTCGCATGGTAACTTTGGCCGGCGATGTTTTAGAAACCAGCGGGAGCATGAAAGGCGGTTATCGGCAAGCGGAAAAACGCCGCGGGCTTGGTTTTTCACAAGGCAGTTCGCCATATCTTTTGCAGAATAATATTTTGGATAGCGAGGAAAAAATGACGGAATTGCAAAATCATTTAACACAAATTGAAAATGATTTGGCTCAAGCGCAGGTTGAGCTCACCACTTGCCAATCCGGCGCGCAGGTTGCTGTCAGCCGGGTTGATATTTTGGGCGCGGCAAAACAAGAAACCGATCGTGAGTTGGCAATGTTGGAACAGGAGTTGTCGCTTTGCGCCATGAGTCCGGAGGAATTTAACGCCAGCTTGAAGATCATCGCGGATCAAAAAGAAGAATCAGACCAATCAATCATCGGTTTAGATAAAAAATTGGAGTTAATTCAGAAGAAAATCGCCGCGTTTAATAATGAAGAAGAAAAAAAGAAACAGCGGATTTTTGCTTTGCAAGACGCGATGCAGGGCCAACAAGAAAAAGTTAATAAAATTATTGAAGTGAAAAATTTAAAAAAGATTGAAGCGGCTAAATTAGACACCAAACTGGATGACCTAACCAATGAAATTTATCAGGAAATTCAAACCACGCCGGATTCTCTGCGCGAGCGGGGGATTCAGATTTTATTGCCGCAAGACTTGGAAGAAGCGCAGGTTAAAATTCAAAAATTAAAATACCAATTGAGTTTGATCGGCGGCATTGACGAAGAGGTCGCGGGGGAGTATAAAGAAACAAAGGAAAAATATGAACATCTAACCGCGCAATTGGCTGATTTGCGTAAAGCTTTCGCGGACTTGGAACAAATGGTAGTTGAGCTTGATGAATTAATGAAGAAGAAGCGCGGAAAAGCGTTTAAAGAAATTCAAAAAGAATTCGCGCGCTATTTTACTATGTTGTTTGAGGGCGGAAAAGCCGAATTGGTTGAGTTGTATGGGGAAGAAACATCCGCAGATATTATCGAGACGCAGATAGACGCAGATATTGTCGATTCAATTGATGGCGAGGACACGGTGGCCGCGCCAAAAAAGAAGAAACAGATTTTAATGGGAATAGATATTATCGCTTGTCCGCCAGGAAAAAAGATAAAAAATATTCACGCTTTATCCGGCGGAGAACGCACTATGACATCAATCGCTTTGGTCTGCGCGATTTTACACACCAATCCATCGCCGTTTGTTGTTTTGGATGAGGTGGAAGCGGCGTTGGATGAAACCAATACTATGCGCTTGAACCGTATTTTACACGAACTATCATATAAATCGCAATTTATTTTAATCACTCACAACCGCGCCACCATGCATGCGGCGGACGCTTTGTATGGTGTGACCATGGGCGAGAGCGGAGTGAGCCAGCTGGTGAGCGTTAAACTTAATGACTCGGTAAAAGCATTATGAACGCGATAATTTTATGCGGAGGGCTTTCTACTCGTTTGGGGGATATTACCAAAAGCGTGCCAAAAATTTTGCTTGAAATAGGCGGCAAGACGGTTTTGGATTGGCAATTGGAAAAACTAAAATCTATACAGACGCATTGCAATTCGTCTGTACAAGAGGTGGTTTTAGCGGCTGGGCACTTGGCCGGAGTTTTAAAAGATACGGTTGGTTTTTCTCGCTTGGGTTTGGAATTGATTTACGCGATTGAAGACAAGCGATTAGGAACCGGCGGGGCGATTAAGCATGCTTTGGAATATATCGTTCGTCCAGAAGAGCCGACAATTATTTTGAATGGCGATGTTTTAACCACGGTTGATTTGGCGGATATGATTTCGCGTCTGCCGGAAAATGGCGAGGGAATAATTTTAGGCGCGCATGTTGATGATGTCGCGAGCTACGGCACTTTGGTTTACGATAAAAATTATCATTTGCGAGAATTTAAAGAAAAAGAAGGTATTCATCAGCCCGGCTATCAAAATGGCGGGGTTTATATTTTTAAACCAAGCGTGAAAAAATATTTTCCAACCCAAGAAGCGTTTAGTATAGAGTATGATATGTTTCCAAAGATGAAAGATTTGTATGTTTACGAATCTGATCGGCCATGGATTGATATCGGCGTGCCGGAGAGATTGGAGTGGGCGAGGGGGAATTGGCGAGTATTTGAGTGAAAAATATTAACGAAAGAAAAAGATATTAAAAAAATATTAACGATTATGGCAAAGACAGAAGGACCGCGCGGTCAAGATCCATCGCGCGTTATTACCCCACCAGATGCCAAAAAAGAGGCGGAGATTTTTGATAAGTTTGATTTCGGCTCGGCGCAGGTTGAGGCGCCTCATCATCCACAACAAGACTATTGCACTGTGGTTTTTCCTTTGGCTGGGGACGATTATTTGACGGCTTTAGTGGCTGACGGTGCGAGTTGGGCGAAACACGCGGCGGATGCTTCCCGCATGGCTGGCGAATGGTTTGTAGGAGAGGTAAAAACATTATCAGAGCGCGGGGAAAAGATTACTGTGGAGATCCTGAAAAAAGTGATGCTTAATATTAATGTGCGCCTTTTGGCCGTTTCGCGTCAAATGGAGGCAGCGATTGAAAAAACAACCCAACGCGAGAGAATGGACGAATTTAGTTTGCGTTATGCGATTGACATGCCGACAACTTTTACCGGCATTGTAGCGCAAGACAGCAAAATGTTTATAGTTCATCTTGGTGACACTCGTCTTTATCTTTTCTGTCAAAATCGTCTTACCAGATTGACTGATGATGAAACTGTAGCTGAGCGGAAACGGATGCGCGGCAAATTGGTGACGGATTTGCGCGATGAGGACACTCTGACTAATTTTCTTGGTAATGAAAACGCGGTGTTTTCGGTTGTTGAAAATAAAATTGAATCCGGCGATGTTTGGTTGCTTGTGTCGGATGGTGTTATAAAAATCCTTGCTGATGATGAACTAAAAAATATTTTGAGCCAACCAAAAGACGCGCAATCGCTCGCGAATGATATTATTGAAGCGGTGGAAGCCAAGGGTGTGGTTGATGATACGACGGCGGTGGTGGTGAGGATAAAGTAAATCAAAATTAAAAATTAGACCAACTGTGTTTAAATTTTTTTCAGTAATTTTGTTAATTATTTTATTGTTAAGCGTCATTTTTTTATACTCCGAAATCTACACTGCCGAGGCGCAGAAGATTGATAAATTGATATTTGAAGTTAAAGCCGGTGAAAGCGTCGGGCAGTTAGCCGAGAGATTGGAAAGCGAACAAGTTATTAGAAGCGCGCGGCTGTTTAAAAAATATTTGTTGTTTAAACAGCTGGATAAAAAAATAAACTATGGCGAGTTTGAATTAGCCGCGCCGATAACTCTGGCGCGGGTCGCGGAGGTTTTGAGTAAGCCGGGCTTGAACGAAAAAGAAATCACGATTATCCCCGGCTGGACGATTCGCGACATCGCGCAATATTTTGAATACAGCGGCATGTTTCAGGCCGAGGAGTTGACCGAATTGGTTGGTTTGCCGGCGGTTAGCTACAAAAATTGGAAAGACGGCATACCTAAGTTGAGTTTAGATTTGGCAATTTTAAAAGACAAGCCGTGGTATGTAAGTTACGAAGGGTATTTAGCGCCGGAAACTTACCGGATTTATAAAAACGCGAAACTGCAAGATATCGTTTTAAAATTAATCCAACAGCGCGAGTCGGAGATTACCGACGAGATGCGGCAGGAAATGGAAAAACAGCAGAAAAGTTTTTATGATATTTTAATCATGGCCAGCATTTTGGAACGCGAAGTAAAGTCAGAACAAGACAAACGTTTGGTCGCGGATATTTTTTGGCGCCGATATAATAAAAATTGGGCTTTGCAGGCCGATTCAACTGTGCATTACGCGGTAAACAAAAG
The DNA here is from genome assembly GCA_016214105.1 of Candidatus Magasanikiibacteriota bacterium. Classification (GTDB taxonomy): domain Bacteria; phylum Patescibacteriota; class Patescibacteriia; order Magasanikbacterales; family UBA922; genus 2-12-FULL-43-12. The sequence continues at coordinate 6,485 of JACRPD010000072.1, read as the reverse complement.
CGGCGATGTTTTTACCACCAAAGAAGACCGCGACAGCAATTCGCCGTGGAATACTTACAAATATCCGGGTTTGCCTCCCAGCCCGATTTCCAATCCTTCTCTCGCGTCAATCAAAGCCGCGCTTTATCCGGAAAAAAATGATTATTGGTACTTTTTGACCACTCCAGATGGTGAGGTTAAATATGCGAAGACACTTGAAGAACATAATGCGAATAGAGTAGAGGCTTATGAGGCTAACAATGCTAACTAGGCATCTATGCTATCCTCTGATTTTGATTACAATTTACCTTCCGAACTAATCGCGCAGACTCCAGTCAATCCGCGCGATTCTTCGCGCCTGATGATTGTTGATAGAAAGACCCTTCGACTCGCTCCGCTCGCTCAGGGTAAAATTGAACACCGTCATTTTTATGATATTATTGATTATCTGCGGGCTGGTGATTTGGTGGTTTGGAATAATTCCAAAGTTTTTAAAGCCAGGCTGTTTGGCAAATTGACTGATTTGAATGATGATGAGTTGTTTGAACATAAGAAACCAATTGAAATATTTTTAATCAGGCCAATGGAGAATGAAGGGGTGTGGAAAGTTTTGGCGAAGCCGGGAAAACACTTGCGAGAGGGGATGCGTGTTCACTTTGCCACCGATTTTTATTGCGACGCAATGCTTAAAGAACCAGACGGCGCAATTTTGGTGCAATTTCCATACGACGAAGAAACTGTTAGACAGAAAGCGAATAAATACGGTCATATTCCAGTGCCACCGTATGTCAAAGATGAACCGCATGAATTAGAATCATATCAAACCGTTTACGCCAAACACGAAGGTTCGGTCGCGGCGCCGACAGCCGGGTTTCATTTCACGCCGGAATTAATTCAAAAGTTGCGAGACAAAAGCGTTCAGTTTGCCGAAATAACTTTGCATGTCGGGCTGGGCACATTTTTACCGGTCAAATCCGAACGGATTGAAGACCATACTATGCATAGCGAATGGGTGGAGTTGAACGAGGAAACCGCGGAGAGGATTAATTTAGCGAAGAAAGAGAGGAGGAGAGTAGTGGCGGTGGGGACGACGACTGTGAGGACGTTGGAGGGTGTTGCGAGATTGACTACCGACCACAGACTACAGACTACGAAGAGAGTTTTTGATTCGGTAGTCCGTAGTCCGTCGACCGTAGTCCGTCCATACAAAGGCGATATCAATCTCTTCATCACTCCCGGCTTTGAGTTTAAAATCGTTGACGCGATGATTACGAATTTTCATTTGCCAAAGTCAACGCTTTTGATGTTGGTTTGCGCGTTTGCGGGTGATAGGAAGTTTATGTTAGAATGTTATCAGAAAGCAGTAGATGAAAAATATAGGTTTTATAGTTTTGGAGATGCAATGCTGATTGTGTAGCATGGAACACGTAACATGGAACAAAAAATCTCTCCGACATTACGTCGGAGAGATTTTTAAATCCGTTCAATCCGTTAGATCCATGTGCTATTCAATTTTAAGCGGATTAAAGTCCGTATTTCTATCATAATAATCAACATCTTCTTTTTTCTTCAGCCAGCCTACCACTCTATAAGTTACCGGCAATAAAATAATTTCCACTAAAATTTTGAAAATATAATTTGATACCCAGATAATCCAAATCAAGTCCCACGGCAGGACGCCGGCGAAGGCGATTAACAAGAAAATTGTGGTATCAAAAAATTGTCCGACGATAGTTGAGCCAATCGCGCGCAGCCACAGGAATTTTCCCTGTGTTTTTATTTTTATTTTCGCCAGAATATAACTGTTCAAAAATTCTCCGATTAAATACGCGCATAAACTGCCCAGCACAATTCTTGGCACTACGCCGAGGATTGATTCAAACGCCGTTTGATTTCCCCAATCCAGCGCCGGCGGGAGTTTTTGCACTATCCAGAAAGTAATTACCATCAGCAAGTTCATCGCGAAGCCGATCCAAATTACTCGTCTTGCTCTCGCGTAACCGTATACTTCAGTCAAAATATCGCCAAAGATGTAGGCCAGAGGAAATAAAATCGTCCCGCCGTCAAAACTAAACCAGCCGAGCGACAAAATTTTTGTGCTGGCGATGTTTGAGAGAATTAGGACGACAGCGAAAAAGGTGGTGATGAGGTCGAGGTGTTTGTAGGGTTTCATATTATTGTATTGTTTAATTGTTAAATTGCTAAATTGTTATATAGATTGTAGCACGTTCTGTCTGGATTGACAAAAGGGGTAAAATGTGGTATAATATATATATTGATTTGTTGATTTAATGAAGTACTTAATCTAATTTTAAACATATGGACAGATTTCATAACGAATGGGGGGAAGCGAAAAATTTTAGGAGCAGAAAACCAGGAGAGTCAGATTATGTGCCGGTGGAGCAAATAAGCGTAAGAAATTCGTTGGACCGGAGAAAGACGCTGTTAGGTTGAATGTGGTAACGGACATTAATCGTGGTGGTCAATCGAGCCAACGAGTTGAGGGCCTAAGAAAAGCCGTGTCTGTAAAAGGCGGGCTTGGGCGCGATGTCACAGAACGAAGATCGGCCGAATCAGAAAAAAGGGGGAAAGGCAGCAAATTAAACAAATCAACGAGAGACAAAGGAGAGTTTAAAAAAGCGGCTTAAAAAACAAATCCCGGCTCATGTCGGGATTTTGTTATCAATTAAGTCCATTCTTTTTTCAATTCCAAAAATTTATTATCTTTAATTGCTTGTCTAATTTCTCGCATTAAGTTTAAGAAAAAGTGTAGATTATGAATCGTGGCGAGGCGATAGGCGAGGAGTTCATCGGCTTTGAATAGGTGGTTGAGGTAGGCGCGGGAGTAGTTTTGACAGGTTGGGCAGGTACAGGTTGGATCAATGGGTGACTGGTCGGAGCGGTATTTGGCATTATTTATATTAATTCTAAAATTTTGTCCTCTGACACTCGTTGAGACCCCCTCCTCGCCTCCCCGTTCGGCTGAGCGCTCACGACGAAGCCCTACGAGGGGGAGGGATTGAAACAATGCGCCGTTTCTTGCCATGCGAGTAGGAGCGACGCAGTCAAACATATCAACCCCGTGTTCAACAACTTCAAATAAATCAGCCGGGGAAAAACCAACTCCCATAGTATAGTACGGTTTGTCTCGCGGAATTATTGGATTAATCCAATCCAATATTTTTTTTGTCGCTTCCATATTAAATCCGATTGACTCGCCGCCGATGGCGATGCCGTCAAACGCGAGTGATGATATCACCCGGGCGCTTTCTTCGCGAAGTTCTTTATGGTTGGCCCCTTGGATGATGCCGAAAATGAATTGTTGAATTGCTAAATTGTTAAACTGTTGGTGTTTGTTTTTGTGATACGCGATACAGCGTTCTGCCCATTTGTGCGTGCGTTCCATTGCTTCACGCGTGTATTTTATATCCGCGTCATCAGGCGTGCATTCGTCAAAAGCCATAATAATATCCGCGCCGAGTTTGTGTTGGATTTCTATGGCTGATTCGGGGGTGAAGCGATGGGTGCTTCCATCCAAGTGAGAAGTAAATGTTACACCCTCATTATCAACTTCAACCAGTTTTGCTTGATTGTTTGAATTGTCGCGCGAGACCTCACCCTGCCCCTCTCCTACGAGGAGAGGGGACGCATAACTCACTTTTTTGTTTTTGTGTTTTAGTGAGAACACCTGAAACCCGCCGGAGTCGGTTAAAATCGGGTGATTCCAGTTCATGAATTTGTGGAGTCCACCAAGTTTGGCAATTAAATCTTCGCCTGGCCGTAAATGCAAATGATAAGTATTGGCTAAAATAATTTGCGCGTCAAGATTTTCCAGATCATTACTGTCTAAACTTTTGACTGTCGCCTGCGTGCCAACCGGCATAAAAATCGGCGTTTCAATATCGCCGTGGCCGGTGTGGATTACTCCGGTTCGCGCAAGGGAGTGTTTGTCTTGGTGAGTAATTTGGAAAAAAGACATAGGATTTAGGGCGTAGGACATGGGGCGTAGGATGTGGACAGCTTATCAAGCTTTGACTAAAAAATCAAGGTGTTTTAATATATGTCTATATGAGAAGATATTGGCTGATAAATTTGACCTGTGTTATTTTGAGCGCGGGTTTTTTGTTTGGAATTTTTTTGGTGTGGAGGGGGGAGAGTGAAGTGGATTATGAGGCGGAGTTGGGGGTTGTGAATGGTGAAATGGAATATGGAACCTTGAACATTGAACAAAAAGAATTTGTCACAACCACATTTTTAACATCTCAAACACTTTTGTCACCAGTCGTAACAGTATCATCAAGTAAAAAACGCGTAGCTACTATTTTGCCCGCGCAGTATCTGTTGCCCGTTCCGTTTACTTCCCAAGCGCCGGAAAAAAATTGGGATCAGCCGTGGCAGGACGCGTGCGAAGAGGCCGCGGTTTTGATGTTGGACGCGTATTATAAAGGATATGGTTTGAGTCCGTTGTTCGCGAAAGATGAGATTTTGAAAATGATTAAGTGGGAAGAAGATGGTGGTTGGGGGAGTAGTATTGAGATTGAGAAAGTCGCGCGGCTTGCCGAATGGTACTTATCACCTAATCACTTGATCACTTCATCACCTCACCACTTGCGAATTGTTGAGAACCCGACAGTGGAACAGATTAAAACTTTCATCGCTGATAGCAAACCAGTATTAGTGGTGGCGGATGGAAAAGTTTTGCCGAATCTGCATTTTAGAAACGGGGGACCGGTTTATCACGCATTGATTATTCGCGGTTACACGGAAACGGAATTTATTACCAATGACCCCGGGACGCAATTCGGCCGGGGATTTAAATACAAATATGAAGATTTATTAAACGCCGTCCATGATTGGAATGGCGGAGATGTGAAAAATGGGAAGCGGGCGGTGTTAATTATTGACTAGTAGTTCTGTCATTGCGATCCGCCAGCTGGCGGAGAAGCAATCCACACCGTTATCGCGTTCTCGCGCGTTTGTGTTTGATATATTTCCACACCGCTGGAATAATAGAAACAATTATAATCAGAAGAACGATGGCTGTTAGATTATCTTTTACAAATTGGATGTTGCCAAAATAATATCCGGAAAAAACAAAAATCGCGATCCAGGATATTCCGCCGATGATGTTGTAGCTTAAAAAACTAAAGTAGTCCATTTTTCCAATTCCGGCCACGAATGGAGCGAAAGTTCTGACAATGGGAATAAACCGCGCCAGCACAATTGTCTTTTTACCATAACGATTAAAAAACGATTTAGTTTTTTCTATGTGCGCGGGGTTGATAAATTTCGCGAAGACTTTTTCACCAAAGTATCTTCCCAGCCAGTAGGCGATAAATAGCAAAGAATCGCCGGGAAGAAAAGGCATTATTACCAATCCGGTTTCCACAAAAATAATTAAAAACAAAAATAAATAGACAAGATTGCCGTAGGTCGCGATAAGAGATGTTAGATAAACGTCAAAGTGAAGGATGAAGTCAATGGCGGTTTTTATCATATAATTTTTTTATGATATAATCCTACCACAAAGAGCCGATTATGCCAAATTACGAGGCGGAATTGAATCAGGAGCAATTAAACGCGGCGCAAAATGCAGATGGGCCGTGTTTGGTTTTGGCCGGCGCCGGGTCTGGCAAGACGCGGACGATCACTTACCGCGCGGCGTATTTGTTGGAGCGCGGCGTTAATCCGGAAAATATTTTGCTGGTGACCTTTACCAATAAGGCGGCGAAAGAGATGATTGAGAGGGTAAACCACCTCACCCCTTGCCCCTCTCCTTGTAAAGGAGAGGGGACTGCACGTTTGCCGTGGTCCGGGACTTTCCATCATATTGCTTATAGAGTATTGAAAAAATATTGTTCGTTTTTGGGATATAAAAGCAATTTTTCGGTTTTGGACAGCGATGACAGTTCAAATTTAATTAAGCAGTGTTTGAAAGACGAAGGGGTAGACAGAACTGTCCGCCGTTTTCCGTCGCCCGCGGTTTTGCAATCAATTATCAACTACGCGCGGAATTCACAAGCGACCATTGATGGCGCGTTGGAGTTAAAACATCAGCATTTCGCGCCGCTCGCTGACACAATCAAAAGCATCGCGGTTAATTATGAAAAAAGAAAATTAGCCGCGAATGTGATGGATTTTGACGATTTGCTGGCTAATTGGTTAAAATTATTGGAACAGTCAGAAAAAATTCGCGAGAAACACCAAGAACAATTCCAATATATTTTAGTTGATGAATATCAGGACACTAATAAAATTCAGGCGTCAATCATTCGTCTGATCGCCGCCAAGCATCGCAACTTGTTTGTTGTCGGCGACGACGCGCAGAGCATCTATTCCTTCCGCGCGGCGGAGATTAAAAATATTTTGGATTTTGAAAAAGAATATCCACAAGCAAAAATTTTTCGTTTGGAAACAAATTACCGTTCCACGCCGGAGATTTTGAATTTGGCGAACGACATTATTTCCAATAATATCAATCAGTATCAAAAAGAATTAAAGAGCGT
>JACRPD010000068.1 GCA_016214105.1 Candidatus Magasanikiibacteriota bacterium | reverse complement strand
GACGGAATAACTGCTTCCGCCAAAGTCGCTCCACTCGCCACATTTGAGATCACCGATTCATTCGGCGCCTCATCGCTAGTCTTCATGGCAAAATAATATGTCGTGTTCGCGGAAAGTCCGGTAGCAGTCATTGACTGACCGGTACCCGTAACTTGCGGCGCAGGTTCGCCGCTCACTTGTGCCGCAGAATTCCAACTAGCGTTAGTGATGCTTGAAGTAAAGTAACGAATATCGTATGTCGTGGCAGTTCCGGAATTATTATCATCCCCCGGCGCCGTCCATGATAAATCTAAAGAAGAAGTAGTGGGGTTTGAAGCCGTTAAATCAGTCACTGCCGCTGGAGCGGTGATGTCTGCCCCGATCAAGGTAGTAGCGCTTGGCACATTAGATAATGAAGACGTGTTCAAAACTTCATCGCTTGTCTTCATCGCAAAATAATATGTGGTGTTCGCAGAAAGTCCGGTAGCAGTCATGGATTCACCGGTACCCGCGATAGAGGGTGTGGGCTCTCCGCTCGCCTGAGTGGCGGAGCTCCAATCGCCTTCAGTAATGTTGGAGGTGGAATACCGGACATCATAAGTGTTCGCGGTACCGATTGACCCGTCATCGCCCGGCGCGGTCCAGGTCAAATGCACGGAAGTTTGACCCGGGTTAGAAGCAGCCAGATCGTTCACTGCCGCGGGAGTGGTGGTGTCTGCCGGCACAACAGGAGTAAAGGGCGAACCTGTAGGAACCACGCCTGTACTATAATTTAAATTGGTATCTTTGCTAAAAATTTTATAATGATAAGCGGTGCCGTTGGACAATCCGGTATCAACGCAATTAGTGGCCGGCGACGCGCTAACGCACGCGACAATGGAAGAACCGATCGTATTGCCTACAATATATGTAATACCTTCGGTTGGCGTATCGGTTACGGCGGTAGAAGCCCGGCGCAAAACCACAACGCTGTGAAAATCACTGTCTGCGGGATTGGTCCAATTCAAACTTACTTGCGTGTTACCCGCAGTGCCGGAAGTGGAAGTGACATTCGCCGGAGATTGATTATCAATGGTAACAGTGGCGCTCCCCGTATCCGTACCGGATTGCGCGTTAGTACCGGTAAAAGAAGTGACCGTTCCTGTTACGGCATAAGTTGAACCCGGAGACGCCGGCATATTAGTGTGGCTTTTCGGAGTAACCCTTACCTTAAATTGAGTTGAAGAATTAGTTACGGAAATATTACAGCTGGAAAGCGAGACCGTATCAGAAGCCGGATTGGCCTGTGAACAATAAGTAACAGAGCCATTATCGGAAGTAATCGCCACCAGCGACAATCCTCCGGAAGATCCGGCAGAAAGCGACGCTTCTGCCGCCGTAATCGTATCGCTGCCAAAACTGGTACGAAGCGTAAATGAATCCAAATCGGTCGCCGAAGCTCCCGGAGCGATAGACACACTGGAAGGATTGGCGCCATTGCCGATCGTCGTAATAGGCAAGGGACGCAACGCCATCTGCACGGAAGCGCCGGCATCAGGACCTCTTGCGGTTTGAGTGGCTCCTGCCAAATCGGTCGAACCGACCACAGCCTGCAAGCCGTAAGTTAATACCAAGCTGTCGTCGGTACCAAGAGTATTCATATCTTGCCCCGCCTCATTGGTTGGAGTACCCGTATAACTGCCCCATGCATTATCATCTTGCGAACCGAAAATATGAAGAATCATCGCGCCATCAACCGTGGTAGTAATAGCGGCAGTGCTGATAGGAGATCCGGCATTGCTTTGCACCGCGCCCACAACATTGAAAGGATCGCCCGCGGTATCAATGCCTCGGAAAGCGCACATTCTGGCAATGGACGAATCGCCGCCTGAATGAGTTACGGTCGGAGCCGATTCCGCGCCCGTGGTGCGTTTCCAAAAAATTTCCAACCGATTAGTCGCGCCATCATTGCCGGCCACATTATTCGTCCAATCAACCGGCATGGTTGAATCAATATTGTCTCTAGTATGAACATAGGTTATCAGAATATCATTATTTTGAATTCCAACAGGAATGCCGACTGCCGCCATATTATTCTTATTTACCGCAACCGCGGTACCGCAACTCACAAAAGAAGCCGCCGCGTAAGCCACCGCAAAAGGCCAACCCATCATTATCGCGGCCGTAATCAAAAAAAGTGAAATCTTTTTGGTTTTTTCCATCAAAACCGTAATCAATAAATTTTTGCTTGTTTTCTTATCTTGGCAATAATTGCTTTTGCTTTTTTAACTTCTTGGTTTGCGGCGCGAACCTTTTCCGCTTCTTTTTTCTTGAAAATCGCAAGCGATGCTTTGACTTTTCTGCCGATAACGAGAGCCGCCCTGGTTTTCTTTGTTTTATCATTCAGAACCGCCCCTAACTTCCTTTCTTTTTCAAGAAGCGTTGCTTTGGCCTTTCTTTTGATTTCGGAAAGTTTTTCTTTTGCCCGCTCTTTTGCGACTATCGCCGCTTTTACTTTTTGTTTTTCTGCGATCAGTAACTTTTTGATCCGCTCTTTCTCAAGGCGGGCAGTTTTAGCTCGTTTTTCCGCAATATTTTTAATTTTATCTTTCTCTGCCTCTTTTTTTCTCTCGGCACGAATCATTTCTGCCTCTTTTTTCTTTTCAACAGCTAAAGCCGATTTGGTTTTTTGAACCTCATTCAGAATGGAATGTTCCCTTTTTCGCTCTTCGGCAAAAGCGACTTTTGTTTCCCCTCGTTCTTTAACAAGCGTCTTTTTTATTTGTCGCTTTTCAGCCAGAGCGTCCCCGGCCTTATTTCTTGCGTCAATAATGGCCGCCTTGGTCTTTTTCTTCTTTTCAAGCAAAATCTTTTCTTTTTTTCTTAATTCCGCGGCAAATGTTTCTTCCGCTATTTTTACTTTTTTATTTTCTTCAACCAAAACGGCTGTTTTTTTCTTTTCTTCCGCAAAAGCGGCTCTCTTATCCTCCATAACCTTCTTGACGAAGGAGGAGACCTTGCGCTTTTCTTCGCGGATTCTTTCGGCTTCCCTTCTCTTCTCGGCAATTAAAGCCGATTTTGACTTTTTATTTTCCATGGAAATCGCCGCTGTTTTCATCTTCTCCTCGGCAAGCGCGACTTGAACTCGCCTCTTTTCTATAGCCAAGGATTCTTTCATTGCCATTTTTTCTTGAGCAATAATAAATTCAGCCCGCTTTCTTTCTTCCGCGGTTTTTGTTTCCGCCCGTTTCTTTTCTTCCCTAAACGCGACTTTCAGCCGCTCTTTTTCAACCAAAATGCCGCATTCCTTTTCTTTTTCTTCCGCGATAATCTTTTCGGCCTTCGCCCTTTCAACGGCGATCTTTTCTTCCGCAATTCTTTCTGTTTCAGCGAGTTTTCCGCTCAAGACGCTTTTCTCGGCAACCAGCGCTTCCTCAACCGATTTGGCGCGTTTTCTCTCTTCAGAAAACCGCCCCTTTAATTGCTTATTTTGCAAAACCGCTTCTTCCGCCTGTTTTTTTGTTTCAGCAAGTTTTTCATCCAACGTCTTTTTTTCTATAGCAAAAGCTGCGCCGCCTAATTCCGCGCGCCTTCTTTCCTCGGCGAGAACGGTTTCCGCCCGTTTCTTTTCTTCCCCAAGCGCGGCTTCCAACCGCTCTTTTTCAATCAAAATGACACGCTCTTTTGCTTTTTCTTCAGCAAAAGTTTTTTCAGCTCGTTTTTTCTCTTCAACAAAAGCGATCTCGGCTTTTTTCTTTTCTTCCGCAAGAGCAACTTCTGCTTTTTTTCTCTCGGCAAGAGCCGCCGCTTCTTCGGCTAATTTCTGTTTAGCCGCGATTTCCGCCCGCTTTTTCTCTTCAAGAATAACTGCCTCCGCTTTTTTTCTTTCTTCAACTAAAATCGCCTCCGCTTCTTTCCTATTTTTGGCTAGCACTGCCTCCTCTTGTTTTTTTTCGGCAGATGCCATGTCCGGAGAAATTGGCTTCGGAATAACGGATTTCATAAGCCCTTTGGCCTCAAGATATCCCCTTACTTTCGCGATTATGTCTTCAATCGGATGCTGGGATTTGACGAAATAATCATCGGCTCCCATCTCCAATGCCCTTTTTATTTCCGCGTCTCCGCCAAGATTGGAAAGTACGATAACCGGAATCAATTTCCATTCCGGATTTTTACGCTTTTCTTCCAATACATAAAAGCCGTCCTTTTTGGGCATCAAAAGATCAAGTAAAATAATATCCGGTTTAACCTTGCGCAGATGCTCTATCGCTTCTTCGCCATTATACGCCACATCAACCGTGCATCCTTCCGCCTCAAAATTATCCGTCATTGCCACCACCAAAGATTCTTCGTCTTCAACGATCAATATCCGTTTCTTCATGCTGGGTAGAGAGTAGGTCATGTCCTAAAGAGAAGTT
>JACRPD010000067.1 GCA_016214105.1 Candidatus Magasanikiibacteriota bacterium | reverse complement strand
TGGCCGAGAGGATTTTGGCCCGGATTTCGGGCGTAATGGGATTGGACATATGCCATATATATTAATATTAAAACACAGCGCTGGTCAAACGCTGTGTCTATTATATGGGGTACACATCAACTCGCGAGGATCACCTAGGCATGAGCGATACTGATTCTCCCGTCATTCCCTGACGAGTATGATCGCCGCGACTATCTCGACCGCCGCCACAGTTCCACTCCCTCACCAACAACATCACCGACGCCATTTGCATCATTACCTCAGATTTGATAGACTCAAAGTACTCAACAAGGTGACGCACGTGTCTCGTTCGATGTTCATCTGTTTGCGCGTACAATTTCTATGCTCATCCTCGGCATTGAATCTTCCTGCGACGACACTTCAGTCGCGCTGATTGACGCGTCAGCGCGCGGTTTTAAAATACTGGCGGAAAAAACCGCAAGCCAGATTGAGATACACAAAAAATACGGCGGGGTGGTGCCGGAAATCGCCGGACGATGCCATGCCGAGCAGATTTTACCTTTGATTGAGGAATTGCTGAACCACCTCACCCCCCACCCCTCTCCTTCAAAAGGAGAGGGGAACTTGAGGCCAGATGTGATTGCGGTAACATCCGGACCAGGACTGATTACCGGCCTAATGGTGGGAGTTGAAGCGGCGAAAACACTGGCTTATTTATGGAATATACCGGTGATGGGAGTAAATCATATTGAAGGTCATATTCACAGTGTGGAGATTCAAAATTCAAAGAAACAAGAAACAAACAATATCGAATATCCAATATCAAATATCCGATATCCCGCGCTGGCGTTGATTGCGAGCGGCGGACATACAGAGTTAATCTTGATTAAAAAACAAGGACATTATAAAAAAATCGGCGCGACGTTGGATGACGCGGCCGGAGAATGTTTTGATAAAGTGGCGAAGTTGTTGGGGTTTGATTATCCGGGCGGACCAAAAATTTCTAAATTTGCTGAAACCGGTAATCCGCAGGCAATCAAATTTCCAAGACCAATGTTAGATAAAGATAATTTTGATTTTAGCTTCGCCGGATTAAAGACGTCGGCACTTTATTGGTTGCGTGATCACGGCCCCATTGTCAAACACGCGAAATCAGATGCAAAGAAAAGGGATTCCTCAACTTCGCTCCGCTCCGCTCGGAATGACATCGGGGTGAATGATGTTTGCGCGTCATTTGAACAAGCAATCATAGACGTCCTCGTCGGCAAAACTCTCAAAGCCGTTGAAAAATACCAGCCAAAATCAGTAATTCTCGCCGGCGGCGTCTCGGCCAACAAAAAACTCCGCAAAACACTCGCGCAATCACTTGCTCCATATTCCATATTCCATGCTCCATCACTCGCTTATGCCATGGACAACGCCGCCATGATCGCCGTCGCCGGATACTATCACGCCATCAAAAAAAACTTCACGCCGTGGCAGAAACTAAAAGCCGATCCGGAATGGGAAATCGCTTAATCTTTTAATCTTCCAATCTTTCGATCTTAACCTTCGCCATATGCCGTTAAAAATAATAAGCGGATCAAGCCACAAAAATTTCGCGCGAAAAATCTTCGCGCATTTGGGTATAGCAGAAACAAAAATAACCTCAAAAATCTTCAGCAACGAAAACCGGTTTGTGACAATTGACGAAGCGGTGCGCGGCGATGACATGTTTGTTATCCAAACGCAAGCCACACCGGTTGATTCTCACGTTATGGAATTATTGATTTTAATCCGCACCTTGCGCGACGCTTCGGCCGAACGGATTACCGTGGTAATGCCATACTTTCCTTACGCTCGTTCCGATAAAAAAGATCAGCCCAGAGTTTGCATCGCGGCGCGCCTGTTGGCTGATATGATAGAAAAAGCCGGCGCTAACCGAATTTTGACTATGGAATTGCACTCGCCGCAAATTCAAGGTTTTTTCTCCATTCCCTGCGATCATCTGCTGGCCGCGCCTGACATTATTAAATTTTTAAAACAAAATTGGAATTTAACCAACTGTGTTTTAGTTGCCGGCGATTCCGGCGCGGTAAAAATGATAAAACCTTATGCAGATAACTTAAATTTACCAACCGCCGTCATGGACAAACGCCGTGAAGGCAATGATGAAACAGTGAGAATAAAAGGCGTCATCGGCGAAGTAAGAAACAAAAATGTCTTATTGTTAGACGATGAAACAACGAGCGGCGGCACATTGGTGGAAAACGCCGAATATCTGACCAAACAAGCCGGCGCGTTGAAAGTTGACGCGTGCTTTATTCATCCGACTTTTAACGACAAGGGCGTGGAAAAACTGAATAATTCGCCAATCCAAAAATTCCTTTTTACCGACACTATACCGCTGAACGGCAAACCGATTAGAAACTACGAAATAATTTCCGTGGCAAAAAGATTCGCGGAAATGATAAAAAGAATTCATGACAATGAAAGCGTTAAATCACTAAATGATGTTTAATCTATTATTCAACTGCTTCCACTCTCCCCTCTCCCACTACTTTCTTCAACTCATCTTCAACATTGCTATTCCAATCAATCATCGCCTGCGCGCGGATGGTGTTGTCAACGACTTTGACAAAGACTTGATAATCGCCCGGGTGTTTAAGAAAAATATTTTTTAATTCCTGCGCTTTGGTTTTCAGCTCTTCTTTATTTAAATTGATAGTGACGGCTTTGTCCGGTTGTGAGTGGCTGCTATCTTGAACTGTGGCGCCCAGAGATAATTCACGGCATACGCGCAAAGCGTTTTCTTTAGTCAGCAATAAAACTTTTTCCACAAATACTTTGTTATCGCCCTTTTCTTTTGGAGTTTTGCCGACTACGCAGACGATATTCCCCTCTTGCCACAAGCTTTGTGTTTGTTCATACACTTTAGGAAACACCAACAGCTCCATCGCGCCGGTAATATCCTGAATCACGGCAAATATCATCACCCCGCCTTTTTTGGTGATTTTTTTCTTGATTGAATCCACGATACCGCCGATTATCACCCAGCCGTCGCGCGGAGATTCTTCCACTTGGTTCAAAGGCACGAGCGTGCGCGCCATCACTTTTTGAAAATATTCACACGGATGAGCGGAAACATACAGGCCTAACAATTCTTTTTCCCACTTTAATTTTTCATCCAAGCTTGCCGGCGGCGCTTCTTTTAATTTGACTTTGTTATCCAGCATAATATCCGAGCCGGCGAATAAAGAATTCTGCGCGGTATTTTTATGTTCGCGGCGTTCTCTGACAAAAGCCAAAATATTTTCCACATTATTAAGCAAAAGACCGCGATCAAAACCAAAACAATCCAGCGCGCCTGACTTGGCCAGACTTTCAATTGATTTTTTATTCAGATCTTTATCATCAACGCGCTCTAAAAAATTCTCCAACGACTGATATGGCCCGCGCTCTTTCCGTTCGCGATAAATCACGCCGCTGATGTGTTCACCCAAATTCTTGACCGCGTTCAAACCAAAACGGATACGGCCCGGCTCCCCTGGTTTTGATACCATGGCGAAGTTGCGGTAACTTTCGTTAACATCCGGCGGCAAGACTTCAATATTCATCCGCCGGCATTCTGGCACAATCTCCGATACTTTATCCGTATCGCCAGATTCCGCCTGCAAAATCGCGGTCATATACTGCACCGGATAGTGCGCCTTGAGATAAGCGGTCTGATAAGCCACGGTGCCATAACTTGCGGCATGCGATTTATTAAAACCATAAGCGGCGAACGGCTCTATTGTTTCCCACAGCCGATTAATTTTTTCCTCTGACAATTTGCCATTGCCGCGGCAGCCCTGAAAAAATTTAATCTTTTGCTTTTCCATTTCCGCGGGAATTTTCTTGCCAATCGCTTTTCTGAATTTATCAGCTTCCGTCCAATTATAACCTGCCAATTCAATCGCGGTCAAAATAACATCGTCTTGATAGACCAGCAAGCCGAATGAGGCGCCAAGATATTTTTCCATCCGCGGATCAAGATAATCCACTGATTCCGGGTTATGTTTGCGGCGAATATATTCCGGGATAGATTCCATCGGTCCCGGACGATACAGGGCGACCATGGCCATGATATCGTCAATCGTGGTGGGTTTGAGTTCTTTCAGCCAGCGCGTCATTCCCGAACCGCCGAGCTGAAACGTGCCCATAGTTTCCCCGCGCGCCAGCATGGCAAACGTCTCCTTGTCATCAAAAGGTAGTTTATAAATATCAATTTTTTCACCGGTGGTTTTTTCCACGAATTCAACCGCTTTCCCTAAAATTGACAGGTTGCGGATACCCAAAAAATCCATTTTCAACAAACCCGCTGATTCTACCGCGTGCATTTCATATTGAGTGATGGTTTTTTCACCGCCGGTTTCTTTTTGTATTGGAGTAAAGTCAGTCAGCGCCATCGGCGCGATGACCACACCCGCGGCGTGAATGGAAGTATGGCGCGCGCAACCCTCAACTTTTCGAGCTAAATCCAGCAGACGTTTCACTTCCGGATTGGATCCGTAAAGTTTTTTTAAATCCGGTTCTTCAGCCAAAGCGCGGTCAATCGTCATGTGAAAACCCTGCGAACCCATGGGAATCAATTTCGCGACTTGGTCGCAAAAACTGTAAGAATAAGCCAACGCCCGGCCAACATCTCGCACGCTCGCCCGCGCCGCCATAGTTCCGAAAGTGATAATCTGCGCCACTTTTTCTTTGCCGTATTTATTGGTAACATAATCAATCATCTCATCGCGGCGATCATCGGCAAAATCAGTATCAATATCCGGCGGACTGGGACGAAACGGATTCAAAAAACGTTCAAACGGCAATTTAAACCTGATCGGGTCAACCGTCGTGATACCCATCACGTATGAAACCAAAGAACCGGCGGCCGAACCTCTGGTTGTTTCCACAATGCCATGTTCTTTGGCGTAATTCACGTAATCAGCCACGCAAAGAAAATACGGCGAATATCCTTTCTCGCTGATAATTTTTAATTCATATTCCATCCGCGCCCTGACTTCATCGGTTATCGGCTGATAATAATCGCCGACGCGCGCGTTAACGATTTCTTCCATCACTTCCGCCGCGCTTTTTCCCGCGGGCAATTCAACCGGCGCGAAATGCCAAGCGTTTAAATTAATTTCTAAATTTATCCGCTCCGCTATTTTAACTGTGTTCTCAATGGCATCAGAAACATGGCGAAAACGAGAAATAATATCTTTGGCTTTATTTAATGAACGATCCACTTGGCGGAAATCTTCCCGATTCATCTGCCCGACTTTCCAGCCTTCGCGGATACAGGTTAAAATATCTTGCGCTTCCGCGTCGTCGGTTTCCAAATAATGCGCGTCGCGCGTTACCACCATAGGAATGCCAGTGTCTTTTGATAATTGAATAATTTTTGTATTCACATCCAATTGTCCTTCAATTGCCGGATGGTCTTGCAGTTCAAGAAAAAAATTTCCTTGACCAAAAATCTCATTATATTCCAAAGTCGCTTTTTTTGCCTTTTCTAAATCATCGCGCTTTAATAACTGCGGCACTTCACCTTCAATACAGCCGGACAAAGCAATAATACTCCCCGAATATTTTTTTAAAACTTCTTTATCAATTCTTGGTTTGCCATTAAAAAAACCTGCCAAATGCCCAATAGACGATAAACTCATTAAATTTTTATAACCCTCGTAATTTTCCGCCAGCAAAATTAGATGGTACAACTCTTTGTCCATTTGCGGATCTTTGTCCGTCAGCTTACGTGGTCCCAAATACGCTTCAAACCCGATAATCGGCTTAATCTCTTCCGCGCGGCAGGCCTCATAAAATTCAATCGCGCCATAAAGCGAACCGCTGTCAGTCAAAGCCAATGCCGAAAAACCGCGCTCTTTCGCGGCCTTAACTAACGGCTTGATTTGCGTCAAACCGTCCAACAGAGAATAATGCGAGTGAACGTGGAGATGAACAAACTTATCCATAGCAGTGCTATATTATAATATCTGTGCTTTTTTGACAATGCCACGCAGAAAATGGTATTATTTTTGAAGCGAGGACTGTGTGACGAGCCCGCGCGAGGAGTTCCGCAGCGA
Source organism: Candidatus Magasanikiibacteriota bacterium (assembly GCA_016214105.1). GTDB lineage: Bacteria > Patescibacteriota > Patescibacteriia > Magasanikbacterales > UBA922 > 2-12-FULL-43-12. The sequence continues at coordinate 6,130 of JACRPD010000067.1, read as the reverse complement.
AAAAATAATAACATTTTCTGCGTCTATAAATATAGATTGTATGCCAAAAATCGGTATAATTGGCGGATCAGGACTGGATAATCCAAATATTTTGACAGGAGCAAAAGATGTCTCTTTAAATACAAAATACGGTGAGCCGACATCAACATTAAAAACAGGCAAAATCAGCGGCGTTGACGTGGTTCTGCTTGCCAGACACGGACGCGAGCATACTATACCGCCAACGCAAGTAAATTTTCGCGCCAATATTTTGGCGTTAAAAAACGAGGGCTGTACCCACATTCTTGCCACCACCGCGGTCGGTTCATTGCGCGAGGAAATCGGCCGCGGGCATTTGGTGATTCTGGATCAATTTATTGATTTTACCAAACATCGCTTCTCCACTTTTTACGAAGAATTCGCGCCGCACCAGCCCCAGCACACGTCGATGGCAGAACCGTTTTCCGCGGAGTTGCGTCAACTGCTTATTGATGGTTGTAAAAATTTAAACTTAACTTTTCATGAGCGAGGTACAGTGGTAACGATTGAAGGTCCGCGATTTTCAACCAAAGCGGAAAGTAAAATGTTCCGCGCGTGGGGCGCAGATGTGATAAATATGAGCATCGCGCCGGAAGCGACATTGGCGAAAGAAGCCGGCATACCATACGCCGCGATTGCCATGTCAACCGATTATGATTGTTGGAAAGAAAATGAAGAGCCGGTCAGCTGGGAAGCAGTGCTGAAAATTTTTGCGGAGAACGCGGAAAAGGTTACGAATCTTATTATCCATACCATTCCAAATATAAAATAAAACCTTGTCATTGCGAGGAAGCCGATTCGCATCGGCTGACGAAGCAATCCAGTCGCCAAAATCATATGCCAAACTCATTAAAAGCAAAAATCCGCACCATTCCCAATTGGCCGAAACCGGGTATTATGTTTCGCGATATTACCACTCTAATTCAAGACAACGAAGGATTTAAACATTTACTTGATTTGCTGTACGAAAGATACAAAAGTTTTTCCATTGGCAAGGTGGCGGGAATTGAAGCGCGCGGTTTTATCATTGGCTCGGCCTTGGCTGACCGGCTTGGCGTTGGTTTTGTTCCGGTGCGCAAAAAAGGCAAACTGCCGGCGGGAACGATTCAGGAAGAATATGAAAAAGAATATGGCTCGGATATTATTGAAATCCACAAAGACGCGATCAAACCGGACGAACGGATTCTGTTAATTGATGATTTAGTGGCGACCGGCGGCACCGCTCTTGCCGCCTGCAAATTAATAAAAAAAGCCGGCGGGAATATTGTTGAGTGCGGTTTTGTTGTTGATTTGCCGGAATTAGGCGGCAGAAAAAAAATTGAAGACGCGGGCTTCAAAACTTTTCATCTGGTTGGGTTTGAGGGAGAATAACTAAAAAATAAACCCGTCCCGACATTACGTCGGGGCGGTTTTATTTTGGAGGTGGCCGCGCGAGATATCCGCGGCCTTGCCCTCGCTACTGAGCCGGAGCGCATGTTGTTGAATCCTTTGTCTGTTCGCTTGCTGGTGGGCCGTCAACTTGAGCGGCCCAGGCAACTGTCGTCCATACTACTGATACATTCGTACCGTCTTCCGGCAAATCGCCGGTTGTCCGCAAGAACCGCACCGCGTCCACCGCCCGATCATACGCAGGATCCATGGTTCACCGCCTTTCTCGGTGTTGAGGGAATATGGTCTCTCGCCGAAAGCCGACTTGACTCTCGGATAGAAACACTACTGAATGTAGTATAGAATTTATCAAACAAAAATAAAATCCCCTGTCAAGGGGAACTTTATGACTTTACAAACTTTAAGGACTTTATAGACTCACTTCTTCTTTTTCCTTTCTCCCCTCTCCTCCAACTTGCTCGCCAGTTTATTCACCACAAACTTTTCCACCAAATTCGCCACCATTGCGCTTACTACTCCCATACTGCTGGATAAGCCGTCAACTTTTTTGCGGATAAATTCCACCGCGTCGGTGATCAGCTCAAGTTTTTGCGTTAAATTTTCTATAATCCGATTGGCATTGCGCAAAACCCGCGCCGCCTGATACAACAGCCAGCACAAAAATACCGTGAACCACAAAATGCTGAAAGCGGAAACGATGTATAAAAGATCCGAACTTGTTTCTAACATATTTCCTCCCGCGCTGACGAATGTCAGTAGTTAAAAATTAACCCGATTATATTATATCACACTTTCGAAGATTGTATATATAAGTGTATAAGTGCGTAAGTTTGTAAGTATTTAAGTAATTGTTAAACTTACACACTTATTTACTTACACACTTACTCGCATTAATCATCTTCTCACTTCCGCCTCAAACTTCTTATTCAGCACTTCTCCAACTCTCACATGCGCCGCGTCAACTTCCGCGAATTCAAGCGTCTTGCTGTCTGAACGATAAGTAATATGATAAGCCACACTCTTTTTACCGGCCGGTAAATTCTTGCCCTCGTAAACGTCAAATATTTCCACGCCGACAATTAACTGATTAACTTTTTTAAGCTCAAAAACAATTTGCGCATGTTCAACTTTTTTGTCAACCACAAAAGCAATGTCGCGAATTACTTCCGGATAAACCGGTAATGGTTGATAGCGCAAAGAATTTTTTAAAACTGGTAATAATTTTTCCAAATCCACTTCCGCCACTACCACTCGCTCGTTGATTCCCAAACGTTCGGAAAATGACGGGCTGATCTCGGTAACCGCGCCTACCCCCTCCCCATTTACTAAAATCTGCGCCTGCCTGCCCCTGTGGATAACTTTTCCAAGTTCATGGGTTGCCGGCTTTAAAACCACGACACAACCAAGACGATCCAACGCACCTGCCAAAGCCGCGGAAAGCTCATAAAACGGCGTTAAAACGCCTTTGCCGGCAAATACCAGACCCAAATACAATGGCTGGCCCGGCAATAATTCATCACTGTTTCCGGATACCCGCAAACCAGCCACCTCGGAATTAAACACTCTGCCGATCTCAAACATCTTTACCTCGTCAAAACGATGCAGATTCGCTTCCGCGTTTTCCAACAAACCAGGCCACAAACTGCGGCGCAAAAACGGACGATCTTTGGCCATCGGATTATCCAACTCTATTAAATCAGCGGAGTCAATGCCTAGTTTCTCCAGTAACTGCGGCGACACAAAAGAATAATTACAAACTTCGCTAAAATTAAATTCCAGCGCCAAAATTTCTTTAATTTTTCTTTCTAAACTTCTCAACTCGTTTTTAGGCGGAGGGACAATCGGAAACTTTGGCAATGATGTCTGAATATTGCCATAACCGTAAATTCGCGCCACTTCCTCAACCAAATCTTCGGCAATGGAAATATCTTTAGTCGCGCGCCAGGTTGGGATTTTGACTGACAAAACACTCTTCTTTTCTTTAACTCCAAAACCTAAATTAGTTAAAATTTTAATTATTTCTTTCTTTTCTATCTCCCCTCCGATTTTTTTAGACAAAAACTCCAGCGGCAATTCAATCGGACAGTTTTTTAAAGGCACAAAAATACATTTTGCATCCATTATTCGGCCGGCAATCTCATAATAACTAAATGTAGGATTTCCAATAACCACCTCATCCCCCGAACTCAAAAATGTCTCGCAAACCATAGAAATAATTTCATCACACCCATTTCCAAGAATAAAATTATGAGGGGAAATCCCCCATAAATCCCCAAGCTTTCTACAAACCTCTCCCCCTCCTCCGCTCGCCTCACTGTAATCGTCAATTTAGAATTTCGGATTTTAGATTTAGGATTTTCGATGCGGTAAGCACCGAAGGCGTGCATTGGCTGCCCCAAATCCAACATTATAAAATTGGTAATATCCACGATATTATTTATCGGCCGCAGACCGACTGCCAGCAATTTTTTCTGCAGCCAATCCGGCGACGGCGCGACTTTAATTCCCTCAATCGCCGCCGCCATATAGCGCGGACATAATTTTTTATCTTCAATATCAATTTGTAATTTGTAATTTGTAATTTGTAATTTATTTGTATCTTGTTTCTTCGTTTTTTTAATTGGATACACTACGAGCTCTTTCTTGAATAATGCGGCAACTTCCCGTGCAATTCCATAATGCCCCCACAAATCCGGCCGATTGGACAAGCTTTTGTTGTCTATTTCAAAGATGACGTCGTCTAGACCGAGAACTTCCGCCAAAGGCGTGCCGACGTTCCCCTCTCCTTTAGAAGGAGAGTGGGCAGGCCTGCCCGCAACGCCTTGCGTAGCATGGCAGGCGGGGGTGAGGTGGGTCAAATCCAAAATTTCTTTCTCATCTTTTAACGGAAATCTATTGCCCAATCCAATCTCGGTTGAAGCGCAAATCATGCCGAATGATTCCACGCCGCGAATTTTGGCTGGCTTCAACTCAACCAAATCACCATCTCCGTGCCATCTCACTTGCGCGCCGACTTTCCCAAATGCCACCAGCATACCCTCGCGGACATTGGAACCGCCACACACAACCTGCACGAAGTGCCCTGAGCCCTGAGCTTGCCGAATGGCCGAAGGGCCAACATCAACTTCACAAACTTTCAATTTATCCGCGTCAGGATGTTTGGTAACTTTTTTCACCAAACCAACAACTATATTATCCAAATCTTTTCCTTGTCGCTCTACTTTTTCTACCTCCACCGTGCTCATTGTTAATTTCAATGCCAGCTCTTCCGGAGTCAGAGAGTTTGGCAAATCAATGTATTGTCTTAACCAATTGAAAGAAATCAGCATATCAGAATTGTTTTAAAAAACGCAAATCCCCGCCCTGTAAATGTCTAATATCATCGATACAATACTTTTGCATCACCAGACGAGTCATGCCTAAGCCAAAAGCGAAACCTGTCCATTCTTTCGGATCCAAACCGCCGTATGCCAAAACTTTCGGATGCACCAGACCGCACGGCATTGTCTCAATCCAGCCTGAATGTTTACACGCCCCACAGCCAACACCGCCGCAGATCAAACATTTTATATCCAATTCAAAACCGGGTTCAACAAATTGAAAATGCCCGGGACGCAAACGCGTCTCAACATCGCGCTTAAACACTCCTCGCAATAATTCCTTCATCACGCCGATTAGGTGAGAGACAGAAATATTTTTATCCACAACCAAACCCTCCAATTGACAAAAAGTGTGTTCATGCGCCGCGTCAGTCGCTTCGTTGCGGAAACAACGCCCAGGCACCACCATCCGAATTGGCGCGCCATACTTCTCCAAAGCGCGCACCTGCATAGATGATGTTTGGGTGCGCATTACCCAATCAGAATGGCCTTTGATATAAAAAGTGTCTTGCGTATCGCGAGCAGGATCGTCAGATGGCATATTCAGCGTGGTAAAATTATAATACTCGCTCTCCAATTCAAGCCCGTCCAAAACCATAAAGCCCATGGAAGTGAATAAATCTTCCAAATCATTCTGAACCAAAGTGTTGGGATGCAAATGCCCAACCTCTTTTTCCGGTAACTTTGGCTGAGTAACGTCAATGATTTCTCTTTCTAAAACATCTCCCATCTTCGCTGTCTCAATTTGCTCTCTTTTCTTCGCGAACACTTCTTCCAATTCATGTTTAACTTCGTTGGCCAGTTTGCCAAACTCCTGCCGCGCTTCAACCGAAAGGTCTTTCAAATTTTTCATCGCCTGCGTCAACTCGCCGGAACGGCGCGAAAAAAATCTCTGCTCCAATTCTTCCAATTGCAAAATATCCTTGACTTCCGCCATGGCTTTTAAAAAATCTTTCTTAATTTTTGCCAGTTGTTCTTGCATATATTATTTTATTAGTCCCCACACATCACGCCCGGTTACTACCACTATCAGAATCATCAACAAAACAAAACCAATGGTGTGGGCCAGCTGTTCATATTTCATTGGTAATGGGCGACGGATTATTTTCTCTATTAAAATAAACAGAATACGGCCGCCGTCCAAAGCCGGAATCGGCAAAATATTTATCGCGGCAAGAGACAGCGAAATCATCGCCGTCACATTGATTAAATAGCTGATACCCAATCGCGCGCTTTGGCCGACCATCACCGCGATTCCCACCGGACCGGAAACATCAAACAACAAACCTTGCCCTAAAATTAAATTTTTAATCAGTAAATAAAAAGCGATAAAAATATTAATT
>JACRPD010000071.1 GCA_016214105.1 Candidatus Magasanikiibacteriota bacterium | reverse complement strand
ACGGCGATATTCGCTTTTTGGCTGGGAGTGAATGTTTTACGCATAGGTGGTTATTATACCACCGAATTATATCTAAGGGTATTGTCTAGTTTTCCCAGACCATTATAGTAGGCAGATTAAGTTCGTAAGCATCTTAAGCGCTTATTCTGCCTATCTTGCTTACTCTGCTTAAAAACTTTATCATGTTAAAGGCAGCAAAAGTAGTTTTTATTTTATTAATAATCACCTTCGGGTTGATTTTTTATGTTAGATTTAAGAATGCAAAATTGGAAGTTAAAATAGAGAGCAAAGAGAGTGCTGCTGATAATAACCGGAAAGAAAATTTGCGGATAACTTTTTTAGATATCGGCCAAGGCGACGCGAGTTTTATTGAATTTCCGACCGGCGAACAAATGCTGGTTGATTGCGCGGTGGACAGCAGGATTTTGTCCGCCCTCGGACGCGTAATGGAGTTTTATGACAATGACTTGGATTATTTAGTGGTTACTCATCCGGATTCCGATCATTACGGCGGTTGTGAAGACGTCCTTCGCCGTTTTCAGGTAAAAAATATCATTTATAATGACGCAAGAAAATACCACGATCCGGTTTGGCGATCTTTTTGGCAAGCGGTTCAAAACGAGAACGCGGTTTATCATCCGGTTAATCAACCGGTCATTTGGCTGATTGGCGGCAGCACCATTAACTTCATCTATCCAGACCACTCGGTCGCGTCCAGCACCGCTTTTGCTCTCGGGCAAAAAGAAATGGGGGATAATAATGCTTCGGTTGTTTTTCGTTTAGATTATGCCGAGCGCGGCGTTCTGTTTACCGGAGATATGGAAAATGAGCTTGAAAAATATTTGCTCAACAAAAACAGCGGACAATTAAAATCCGATATTTTAAAAGTCGGACACCATGGCAGCGGCGGAGCGTCCGGAAAATCATTTTTGTCTGCAGTGGCGCCGGAATACGCCGGAATTTCCGTTGGCGCGGACAATACTTACGGCCATCCCTCATTACGGGTATTGAAACGGCTTGAACGCGCCGGCGCGAAAGTGTTTAGAACTGATTTGGACCGTGATATTGGGTTTGAAATAAATGGGGGCGGTGTTATCTTGAAAAAATAGTGGAAATAGAGTAAATTACACTGCATCACCCCATCACCCCACCACTTCATCACTGCATCACCGAATCGCCAAGTGATGATGTGATGTAGTGATGTAGTGAAAAAGTGAAACATATGAAAAACTACTCCTCCAATCGCGCCCAAAAAGGCAAAACCGCTTATCGCACGCCAAGTCGGTGGATTAAAAATCAACCGGAGTTGTTTAAGAAAATGCAGGATAATAAATTGAACGATCAAAATATTAAAAAAATATTAAAAAAATATTAACGAAATATTATGTTGCAAGATTTTGGATACAAAATTATATCTGTGGGCGGTTCTATCATTATTCCCAAAACCGGTTTTGATGTTGGATTTTTGAAAAAATTTCGTCAACTGATTTTGTTGCGAGTAAGAAAAGGCGATAAGTTTGTGTTGGTAGTTGGTGGGGGAGCGACGTGTCGGGCGTATCAAAACGCGCTTACTCAAGTCATAAAATTACCAAACCGACAATTACATTGGCTCGGAATTTTTACCACTTGGTTTAACGCGGAGTTTGTAAGATTATTATTTCCCGGCAAGTATGTTTATGAAAGCGTAATAAAAAATCCCTCCCAAAAAATAGTTACTGACAAATCAATAATTATCGCTGGCGGGTGGAAGCCGGGATTTTCCACTGATACTGATTCAGTTTTGTTGGCAAAGCAATTCGGCGCCCAGAAATCGCAAAATCGCTTTGGTAGAAAGATATAATCCTGTTTTTTTACGACTGGATCCCCGCTTTCGCGGGGATGACAAGACAATAATTAAGTATGTCCAATAAAGAATCCGCAATTCTAACCATCTTAGATGTCTTAAAGAATTACGCAAACCGTAATGATATACAGTTGGCGGAGATAAAGGCCGAAATCAAAGCTGTGAAGACAGATATGCATGAAGTCGCCTGTGATCTCCGCGGCATTGGAGATCAGATGATTACCAAAAATTATCTTGATAAAAAGTTAACAGAATTTAGAGATGAATTTGCGAGTGATATATCTACCTGTTAGGATTTTTTGGTTATGTCCAATTCACAGTACCAAATCTACTCCACCTCCAAAGACGCTTGGGACGCTATGTATCAGGCTATTTTGGCGGCGCAGAAAAGTATCTATTGGGAATTATATATTTTTCTTGATGACGAAGCCGGTAATCCGTTTTTTGATTTGTTGGAGCAAAAAGCGAGAGCCGGTGTTGATGTAAAAATCGTGGTTGATTCCTGGGGCAGTTTTTGGCTGTCCAATCGGCGGGTGAAGCATTTACGGGATGCCGGAGTTGATTTGCGGTTTTTTCATGAACGCAAAAAACGCTATCGCGGCTGGTGGAAACGATTATGGAGCAGGATGCATCGTAAGATTTTAGTCGTGGACGAGGCCATTGGTTTCATTGGCGGAGTTAATGTTGGGAAAGAAATGAAAGATTGGTTGGATATTCACGTAAGATTGGAAGGCAATGTGGTGCACTCGCTTTTACGCGCTTTCGCGAAATCATACATTATCTGCGGCGGCGAGAAAAAAAATGTCCGCCGATTTTTAAAACACAAATTATTATTTTCGCGCGGCGAAGACGAGTTGATTTTGGATGAACCGCACGAACGCCGTTCTTCGGCGCGTGAAAAATACATAAGCGCTCTTTCGCAAGCGCGCGAGCGGGTCATTTTTTTCTCGCCATATTATTTTCCGGATAAAAAATTTTTGTTGGCATTGTGGCAGGCGCGCAAGCGGGGGATTCGGGTTGATTTATTGATCCCATTTCGCACGGATGTAAAAATAATGACCATGGTCGCTTATACTTGGTTTTCAATTTTGAAGAAAGCCGGCGTGAAAGTGCATTTGAGCGAACAGATGTTGCACGGCAAAGGTGTGATTGTTGATGACGATTGGGCGATGGTAGGGAGCAGCAATCTTGAACACACAAGTTTTTATGATAATTATGAAGCTAATTTGCAGATAGAAGATAAGGCAGCCATTAAATCCCTTAAAGATATTGTTGAAGGCTGGATGGTGAAGTCAAGGCATCTGCACGATAATCCATCAATTGAGCGCAGTCGTTGGCAGAGATTTCAACAATGGGCGGCGGTAAAATTATATAAATTTTGGCACGGTAATAAATGATGGGAGGCGGGGCCGCGGTCTTTGTTAAGACTGCGCGGTCCCGCCGGCTTCAATGATATTCAGACACGAGGTAGAGGTGGTCCTGCGGCAGGATGTGGTTGAGTTCGCGCGTGCTGGTGACCCACCTTGCCGACGGAATTTCGTCCCACTGGACGCACTTGCAGAATCGGTCATCACCAGGATATTCAAGCCAGTTAAGAAAGATTATAGCGGTGTGGGGGGCCTTGAGCCAGTTTGGCAGTCCGGCCTCGCCTTCGTTTAGAATGAACTTGCCGGTGGGTTCGTCTTTGCTAGCACGGCAGGCAGCGGCCAGCGCAAGGACTTCGTTTCTACCAGCGTAGCGATCACGGGTTGGCGGCACAGGCGTAACACGGAAAGTTCTGCTCTTGATTGTGAAAGTGTCGGAAATAGCATCACTCATGTTCGTAACCTCCTTTGTTTGATTTATGAAGCCATTTGAATTATAGTTTAATGAATAGTTTTGTCAATATGTCTAGTCAAAAAGTAAATTCACCCCTTGCCGATCGAATGCGGCCACGCGATTTTAGCGAGTTCGTTGGTCAGGAGGAAATAGTTGGAAAAGGAAAATTATTGAGAAAATTAGTGGAAAATGATGAATTATCTTCTATCATTTTTTGGGGTCCGCCGGTGGTGGGGAAGACTACTTTGGCGCAAATAATCGCGAATCAAACCAAGTCGCACTTTGTTGTTTTATCAGCCGTTGATACTGGTAAAGAAGAGTTGAGAAAAGTGGTGAGAGAGGCAAAAGACAGATTGCGCGGGTTAGAAAGACAGAGAACGATTTTATTTGTTGATGAAATTCACCGTTGGAATAAAGCCCAGCAGGATGCGCTTTTGCCATGCGTGGAGCGCGGAGATATTATTTTAATCGGCGCGACTACCGAAAATCCGTCGTTTGAAATTATCAGTCCGCTATTATCGCGTTCGCGGGTGTTTATTTTGAAAAGTTTGATGGAAGAAAATATTGTTGAAATCATCAAGCAAGCGTTAAAAGACAAAGAAAGGGGGCTGGGCGGTTATGAAATTAAAATTGAAAATGAAGTTATAGAATTATTGGCAGGATTATCCGGCGGAGACGCAAGAGTGGCGTTGAATGGGTTGGAGCTTTCTTTTAAATCAAAATTAAAAAATCAAAAATTAAAATTGACGATTGATAAAGACGATATTAAAGAATCGTTGCAGAGCACGCATTTGGTTTTTGATAAGAAAGGCGAGGAGTTTTACAATTTAATCTCAGCTCTCCACAAGTCAATGCGCGGGTCGAACGCAAACGCGTCTTTGTATTGGCTCGCGAGAATGTTGGGGGGCGGTTGTGATCCGCTGTATGTCGCGCGCAGAGTTTTGCGGTTTGCCAGCGAGGATATTGGCATGGCGAACAGCGAGGCGTTAATCCAAGCCAACGCGGCTTATGACGCGTGCCACAAAATCGGCTATCCGGAATGCACCGTGCATTTAGCGCAGGCAGTTGTCTATTGCGCGAAATCAAAAAAGTCAAACTTGCTTTACACTGCCTATGAAAAAGCCGCCGAAGACGCGCGCAACACCTCTCATCTCGGCGTTCCCATTCACCTCCGCAACGCCTCCACTAAATTTATGAAAGAGATCGGCTATGGCAAAGATTACAAGTATAATCCTGATTTTGAT
>JACRPD010000074.1 GCA_016214105.1 Candidatus Magasanikiibacteriota bacterium | reverse complement strand
AAACCGTGACCAGGGGTTTGGGCGCGGGCATGGATCCGGATTTGGGCAAGCGAAGCGCGGAAGAAGCGCAGAATGAAATCAGAGAAGTTTTGAAAGAAACCGACATGGTTTTTCTGACTTGCGGTTTGGGCGGCGGCACCGGTTCCGGCGCCAGTCCGGTAATCGCGGAAATCGCCCGCGAGATGGGCGCGTTGACAGTCGCAGTAGTAACGAAACCATTTACTTTTGAGGGTCCGCAAAGAATGTCCATTGCCAATCGAGCGTATGAGGAATTGGTGAAAAATGTTGATACAATCATAACCATCCCGAATGATCGGGTTTTGCAGATTGTTGATAAAAAAACAACATTGATGGAATCTTTTAAAATTATAGACGATGTTTTACGGCAAGGAGTGCAGGGTATTTCCGAAGTGATTACCGTGCCCGGGGAAATCAATGTTGACTTCGCCGATGTGCGGACGATTATGCGCGATACCGGCACTGCTCTTATGGGCATTGGCACCGGTAAAGGCGATAATCGCGCGGTGGAAGCGGCGACAGCGGCGATTTCCAGTCCGTTGTTGGAGGTTTCCATTGACGGCGCGCGCGGCATCCTCTTTACCGTGACAGGTGGTCCGAGTTTGGGCATGCAGGAGGTGACGGAAGCCGCAAAGATTATCACCAGTTCCGCGGATGAGGACGCTAAAGTCATTTTTGGCGCGGTGATTGACGAGAATATGGGTGATGAAATAAGAATAACCGTTGTCGCCACAGGTTTTGACGGCCGGGAAAAAACAGTGACACGGTCGCGAGAGCGGGAAAGGAAAGAGGAAGAACATCGTTCAATTTTTAACAACACCAAGCCGTTTTATTCTTTTAAAAAACCAGACGCGGCGGAATTGGACGCGGAGGAAGAAAAGGAAGAGAAAAAAGTGACGCGATGATGGATCAGCCGGTTGAGCGTTGGGCAGTTCCACCCAAAAAAATCGCGCCGGTGAAACAAGACGACGACGCGGACTTGGAGATCCCGGCGTTTATCAGGAGAAAGATGGGGTTGTAGCCCACCAATAACGACGACCACTAATTGACACAAATACAAGAAGCGGCGTAACAGATATTAAAGACGGTGATAAATAATTACTGTCTTTTTTTATTAGCGCTATCAGTGGTCGCAGTATTAGTGGGCTGTTTTTGTTTTGTTTTGTTTGTGATATAATTATCTCGCATAACACAATTAGTGTTAATTAGTGGTCGCAGTATTAGTGCGCTATGTTCTGTCCGGTCTGCAGTTCTAAAGAAACTAAAGTCGTTGATTCGCGTTTGGCGAGCGATGGTTTGGCAATCAGGCGCCGCCGCGAGTGCGTAAAATGCGTTTACCGCTTTTCCACGGTTGAAGAGATGGAACTTTTGGATATTGTCGTGGTGAAACGCGACGGCAAGCGGGAATCTTACTCGCGCAATAAAGTTGAGCGGGGCATTTTACAGTCTTTGACCAAACGACCTTACACTCAAGAAAAATTTGATCGCATCGTCGCGGCGATTGAACGCGACATTCAGCGCAAGAAAAAACGCGAGGTTACAAGTCAGGAAATCGGCGAAATCGTGATGAAGCATCTGCGGAAGTTTGATAAAATCGCTTATATCAGATTCGCTTCAATTTACCGTCAGTTTCAAGATGTTAAGAAATTTCAGAGCGAGATAAAGATGTTGGAAGAAAAAAATTGAAATTGTTAAATTGCTAAATTGTTAAACTATTATTGAGTTTATGATTAAAGAAAAAGAAATTAAAAAAATTGATGATGCGCCAGTTAAAGAGATTGAATCTGGCGAGAGCGGGGATACGCTTAAAGAGTTGATAGAAAAAAACATCAAGTGGTCGCAGGTGATTTATGAGCAGAACCGGAAGATTAAACGCCGGCTGACCTGGATGGTGGTGGGCGGTTATTTGCGGCTAATGATCGTCGTCGTGCCATTGATTTTAGCGTTTATTTATCTCCCACCCTTGATCCGCGATCTGTTTGGCCAATATGCCGGCATAATAAATGGGTTACAGGGCGCGACAAAAGGCGGACAACTTGATGTCAACAGCATTATCAATCAAATTTCACCGTCGCAAATGCAAAGCATCATCAACCTGCTTGGTCGTTAATTTTATGTTTGTTAAGCGGACAAAAATAGTTTGCACGTTGGGGCCGTCTTCGGAATCGGTTGATATTTTGTTAAAAATGGTAAAGGCGGGAATGAATGTCGCGCGGTTGAATTTTTCTCATGGCACTTATGACAATCATCAGATGCTGATTAAAAACATCCGCGCGGTTGAACAAAAAACCGGAGAACCGATCGCGGTGATGCAAGATTTGCAGGGCCCGAAAATTAGAGTCGGCATAATGCCTGCAGACGGCTTGGCTTTAAAAGCCGGAGAGATGATAACATTTGACACAGCCGCGGCTGACCATAGCCGAGGCGTGATTCCGGTTGATTACAGCGATTTGCATCTTTATTTAAAAAAGGGTGAACGATTATTATTGGACGACGGTCGGATTGAAACAAAAATCGTACGCGTGGTTAACACCCAGATTAGCGCGGAAGTGATAGTTGGCGGCGTACTAACTTCCCACAAAGGCATTAACGCGCCGGATTCCAAGCTGGTTGTCCGCGCTTTGACTGATAAAGATAAAGAAGACGTAAGATTCGGCGTGGCAAATGGCGTGGATTTGGTCGCGCTTTCTTTTGTTACCAAACCGGAGGATATTTTAGATTTACGCTATTTGATTAAAGAATATGAGAAAGAATTGAATCTCAAACCGGCCCAGCCAATCAGGATTGTCGCGAAAATAGAGCGGTATGAAGCGGTGCAAAATATAAAACTGATTTTAGAAGCGGCTGACGGCATTATGATCGCGCGCGGGGATTTAGGAATTGAGATTCCGGCGCAGGAAGTGCCATTGGTGCAAAAACGATTGGTTGATTTGGCATTAGACGCGGCCAAGCCGGTGATTGTCGCCACGCAGATGCTGGATTCTATGCAGAAAAATCCGCGGCCGACCCGCGCTGAAGTGTCAGATGTCGCCAACGCGGTGATTGACCACACCGACGCGGTGATGTTATCAAATGAAACCGCCGCCGGCCAGTATCCGGTTGAGACAGTGGAGACAATGTCAGACATTATTTTAGAGACGGAGAAATCAGTGTATGATAATTTGCCCCTTCGGCAAGCTCCCGCCACTCCGGCGGGCAGGCAGGGCAAGCCCTTCAGTTCGGTTCATGGTAAACATAAAAAAATTGACGATATTATCAGCCAGATGTCGCGCGCGCTGGCCGAAGAAGTTGGCGCTAAGTTGATTTTAGCCGCGTCCATTTCCGGCGAGACCGCGCGTTTGATCAGCCGTTACCGGCCGGAACTGCCGATTGTCGTGGCAACGGCCACCGATAGGGTGAAACACCAAATGAACCTCTCCTGGGGTGTGGTGCCGTTTCTTTTAGAGCCATGCCGAACGATTGAAGAATTGGTTGAACGATCGTTGGTGGAATTGAAAAAACGGCAGATGGTAAAAGTGGTGGATAAAATTATCGTCGTCGCCGGCGAGCCGGTCGGTCACGCTGGACACGTGAATTTACTTGAGGTTAGGGAAGTGCTGTAATATAATACCGCGTTATTAAAAGGTCGAAATCTATTATCTATATATTTATTTGGTATATTAAATAATCTAAGTAATTCATTATGACAGACTTATTAAAAATAGGTAAAAAAGTCTTTACCGTATCTGTCGTTGTCATGACAATCCTGTGGAGCGTGGGCGTGTCCGCTTTGGTACCGCTCGTCGCTGTCGCGGCTGATTGTCCGGAATTGGAAGCCGGCGACCTGTTTAAGGTTCCTGGCGATTCCGCCGTTTTTTATGTCAACGCTGACATGGAAAAGATGTATTTCTTCAATTCCGAGGTTTATCATACTTGGTATGATGACTTTTCCGGCGTTGTA
>JACRPD010000070.1 GCA_016214105.1 Candidatus Magasanikiibacteriota bacterium | reverse complement strand
TAACTCCTGTGGATAATTTCTCTTATTCATAAGCATGTGCTTAAAATTAGTGGATTGATTTGGATGACAAATCTATACTAATTTTAGCACATTTTTGTGAAGAACTCACGATAAGTTAATTAAACTAAACTAAATTAAACCATATGGATCTCAACCGCGTAACACTTCTCGGGCGCTTGACCCGCGATCCTGAAGTCCGCACCACTCCGACCGGCAAAACAGTCGCTACCGTAAGCGTGGCCACCGGACGAGTTTGGTTTGACGCCGCCGGCGCCAAGCAAGAAAAGACTGAATTCAGCTCTTGTGTGTTGTGGGGAAAACTGGCGGAGATCGCCGGACAATATTTAAGCAAGGGTCGGCGCGTGTATATTGAGGGCCGATTGGAAACGCGCGACTGGGTGGGTCAAGACGGCGTGAAGCGCTACCGCACGGAAATAATCGCCAGCAACTTAATCATGCTTGACGCGCCGCGTTCTTCCGCGCAATCCGCCGCGGTTTCAGCGCCAGCCAATGAAATTCCGCCAATGGCTAACGAGGAAGTGGTTGAGGAAGAGATAAAAGTTGAAGATATTCCGTTTTAATTTTTTCTGATAAAGTTTTTATGCAGGCAAAAACCAATAAGCCGGTTGAAAAAAAACAATGCCATTATTGCGCGAATAATGTCAAAGAAGTGACTTATAAAGACGCGATTTTATTGCGCAAGTTTGTTTCTTCGTATTTTAAGATCGCGCCGCGCCGACGGAGCGGTTTGTGTGCCCATCATCAGAGAAAAGTAGCGCAAGCGATAAAGCAGGCGAGGGTCGCGGGATTGATGCCGTTCTGTCCTAAATAGCGTCCACTAATACGGCGAACACCAATAGACACTAATATTATGAAGCCTCGTTGTGATAGTCAGCGGGGTTTTTTGTTTAGAGTGATAATTATTAAATTATTAAATTGCTAAATTGTTGTGATGGGGTGATGGGGTGATGAAGTGTCGCAGTCGATTGTTCCATGTTCTGTGTTCCATTTGTCGTTTAACTGTGGATAACTTAGTGGTATAAAAGAATGAAAATAGCGGTTTTTTGCTCAATACAGCCAAATTTGACAAAGTTTTTGTTTTACTATCAAATTTGACAGATTTAAATAAACAGTGTATTATTAAGCCACTTTGAATCACTCGCGTTTTTGTACTCTAGAATTCCTTGGGTAAAGGATTCAAGAGGGTACGTATAAATCCATGCCTGTGAAAAAGCTTCAATCAAGAAATTAACAAAGGGAAGCCTCTTTTGGGGCGATTTTTTGTTTTTAGCCCACCAATACGACGACCACGAATAACACTAATTTGCAAACGATTTATAATTTTTTCATTATGTCAAAATTCGCCCTACAGCCGATCAAAGAAGCAAAGCGCCGTTTTTTTCATGAAAATAGTTTCACGCCGCCGGCGCCGGATTTGATTGAAATCCAAAAATTTTCTTACGATTGGTTTTTGAAAGAGGGCATTAAAGAATTATTTGACGAAATTTCTCCGATAACCGATTTTACCGGCAGAGATTTGGAATTGTATTTTGAAGATTATTATATTGATGAATCTAAATTTGATGAAGTAACTTGCCGGAAGAAAAATATTACTTTTGAAGCGCCCTTGCGCGTTGACGCCAAATTGGTTAATAAGCGCACGCATCGGACAGAAAAGCAGGAAATTTATCTCGGCGATATTCCGCTGTTAACTCCGCGCGGAACTTTTATCGTGAACGGCATTGAGCGCACGGTGGTTACCCAACTAATCAGAAGTCCGGGTGCGTTTTTTACCGCTGAGTTAGTGCGCGGTCGTCGTTATTATGGCGCCAAAATTATTCCAAACCGCGGCGCTTGGATTGAAATTGAAACCGACCAAAACAATGTCTTGTGGGTGAAAGTTGACCGCAAACGCAAAGTCGCGGCCACTTCACTTTTGCGTGCTTTCGGTTATAGTTCAAATGAAGAGATTACCAAGTTGTTCACCGATGTAAACAAACATCCAAATGTTGATTTTGTTGAAAATACTTTAAAAAAAGACACGGCATCAAACACTGACGAAGGTCTGATTGAAGTTTACAAACGTATTCGTCCCGGAGATTTGGCCATGGCTGACAACGCGCGCAGTTTAATCCACGCGATGTTTTTCAATTTTGAACGCTATGATTTGGGCCGCGTCGGCGTTTATAAATTCGGCACCAAATTCCAGTTGAATCTCGCTGACAAAGAATATGATAACAAAGAACAGCGGGTTTTGTCACCGGAAAAACTTTTGTTGGTTTTAAAAGAAGTCGTGCGTTTAAATGTCACGCAGGAAGAACCGGATGACATTGACCATTTGGGCAATCGCCGTTTGCGCGCGGTGGGCGAACTGGTGCAGAATCGTTTCCGGGTCGGCATGGCCAGAATGGAACGCATCATCAAAGACCGCATGAGCACGTTTGAATTGGAAGGATTGACGCCGAACAAATTAATTAACGCGCGTCCGGTAATCGGAGCGGTGCGCGAATTTTTCATGAGTTCCCAGCTTTCGCAATTCATGGATCAGATTAATCCGCTTGCTGAATTGGAGCACAAACGCCGCATCAGCGCGCTTGGTCCGGGCGGTTTGTCCCGCGACCGCGCCGGCTTTGAAGTCCGCGACGTGCACACCACGCACTACGGAAGAATCTGCCCGATCGCGACTCCGGAAGGTCCGAACATCGGCTTGGTCGGCCATTTGTCAAGTTTTGCGAAATTAAATTCTTTTGGATTTTTACTAACCCCGTATCGCCGGATGGAAAAAATGTCTAACAACAAATCTCGGGTCACAAACGAAATTGTTTATTTAAATTCTTTTGAGGAAGAAAGAGTAATCACCGCGAGCGCGAATACCGCGCTGGATAAGGACGGCGTGATTGTCGCGGAAAGAGTGCCAGCGCGCATCAACGGTCAGCCGGGAATTGTTGAAAGCGAGAAAGTGGAGTATTTGGATGTGGCGCCGAATCAAATTTTGAGCATTGGCACAAGTTTGATTCCATTTTTGGAACATGATGACGCCACTCGCGCGTTAATGGGCACAAACATGCAACGTCAGTCAGTGCCGTGCGTGCGGCCCAGCGCGCCGTTGGTTGGCACTGGTGTGGAAAAGATGGCTGCGGAAAACAGCGGTTATGTGGTTTTGGCCGAAGATGACGGCGAGATTACCGCGGTTGACGCTGATAAAATTGAATTAACCACCAAAAAGGGAAAAGTTTTGATGTATCAGATGAATAAATTCGTCCGTTCCAACGCTTCTTCCTGTATTAATCAAAAAACAATTGTTACTTTAAATCAAAAAGTAAAGAAAGGCCAAGCGTTGTGTGATGGTCCATCAACCCAAGGCGGGGAACTGGCTTTGGGCAACAATATTTTGGTCGCCTATATGGTTTGGGATGGGTTTAACTATGAAGACGCGGTGATTATTTCTGAACGCATCGTTCATAAAGATTCATTCACTTCCATTCATATTGAGGATTACGCGGTTGACGTGTTGGAAACCAAACTCGGCCCGGAAGTGGTGACCAGCGACATTCCGAATGTCAGCGAAGAAAAATTAAAAAATCTTGATGCCGAAGGTATTGTCCGCATCGGCGCTGAAGTTCAATCGGGCGACATTTTGGTTGGCAAAATCACCCCGAAAGGAGAAACGGAATTGTCTCCGGAAGAAAGACTTCTGCGCGCGATTTTCGGCGAAAAGGCTAGAGATGTCCGTGATTCTTCATTGTATCTTGAACACGGCGAGCACGGCAAAGTTATTGACGTAAAAATATTTTCCGCTGAAGCCGGCGACAAGCTCCAGCCCGGCGTGATGAAGCGGGTGCAGGTAACCGTGGCTGATATGCGTAAGGTTCAGGTTGGCGATAAGATGGCCGGCCGCCATGGCAATAAAGGCGTAATCTCGCGTGTCGTGCCGGTCAGCGATATGCCGTTTTTGGAAGATGGCACGCCGGTAGATATTATTTTATCCCCGCTGGGCGTTGTTTCTCGTATGAATTTAGGCCAGCTTTTGGAATGCCATTTGGGTTTGGCCGCGAATGCTTTGGGTTATCAAGCCGCCACGCCGACATTAGACGGTGTCACTGAAGAACAGATTAAAGAAGAATTGCAAAAAGCCGGTTTTCCGGCCGACGGCCAAATGCAATTATGCGATGGCCGAACCGGCGAGCCGTTTGATCACAAAACTACAGTCGGCTACAGCTACATGTTGAAGTTGAACCACATGGTTGAAGATAAAATCCACCAACGTTCTATCGGCCCTTACAGCTTGATTACGCAGCAGCCATTGGGCGGCAAAGCGCAATTCGGCGGCCAACGTTTCGGTGAAATGGAAGTTTGGGCGCTGGAAGCGTATGGCGCGTCTCATATTTTGCAGGAAATGCTGACGATCAAATCCGATGATGTGCCCGGCCGCTCAAAAGCGTATGAGGCAATTATCAAAGGCGAGCAAATTACCCGCGTGAATCTGCCCGAGTCGTTTAATGTTTTAGTGCGTGAGTTAAAAGGCCTGGCGCTTGATGTCGAACTGTTAAAACGCGGCGAAGACGGTGAATATACTATGGTGAAGGATGTTACTGATAATGTGCCCGGAGGAAAAAACGACAATGAGAGAAAAGAGAGAAATTAAGACGAAAATACTAGCGAGATGTTAACGAGATATTAAAAAATATTAACGAAATATTTATGTCACGCGAATTTTCTCAGCACATTAATGATTTTGACGCGATGCGTTTGCGCGTTGCTTCGCCGGAAGTTATCCACGCCTGGTCTCACGGTGAAGTGGTCAAGCCGGAAACCATCAATTATCGCACGCAGAAGCCGGAAAAGGGCGGTTTGTTTGCCGAGGAAATTTTTGGTCCAACCAAAGACTGGGAATGTTATTGCGGCAAATACAAAAAAATTCGCTATAAAGGCATTGTTTGAGATAAGTGCGGGGTGGAAGTCACCCACTCTTTGGTGCGCCGCCAGCGCATGGGGCACATTGATTTGGCCGCTCCGGTATCGCACATTTGGTTTTTGCGTTCCGTGCCATCCAAGATAGGTTTGGTTTTGGATATGTCAATTCAAGCCATGGAAAAAGTGATTTATTTCGCGTCTTTCGTGATTGTTAAAGTTGACGAAGAACAAAAAAAACAGACGCACGAAGCTTTGCGATCGGAATACAAGAGCAAGAAAAAACAAATTCTAAATGAATTTGATCGTCAAACCAAAGAAGCCAATGACAAAAAATTGAAAGCATCGGCGATGGAAGAGTTAGCCAAAGAGCGGGATCGCAAATTGGCTGCCTTGGAAGAAGATTTTGCCGATGCGGAAGAAGAGTTGAAAGATATTCAAATGTTGCGAGTGTTATCAGAAAATCGCTATCAGGAATTGGCTTTGCGCTACGGTTATTTATTTGACGCGGAAATTGGCGCCGAAGCCATCCGCCGCCTTTTGGAGAGATTGAATTTGGCAGAAACGATTATCCGGCTGGAAGCGGAGATCAAAGAGACCAAAGGCGCTAAATGCGAGCGTTTAATTAAACGCGTTAAACTTTTGCGCAGTTTGGAAAAAAATAAAATTCGGCCGGAGTGGATGATTTTAACCGCGATTCCAATCGTGCCACCGGATCTGCGCCCAATGGTGGCTTTGGACGGCGGACGTTTCGCGACCTCCGATCTGAATGATTTGTATCGCCGCGTTATCAACCGCAACAACCGTTTGCGTCGATTATTGGAATTGAATGCGCCGGAAGTAATTTGCCGCAATGAAAAAAGAATGATGCAGGAAGCCGTTGACGCGCTGATTGACAACAACGCCCGCGCGTCAAAAACCGTCACCGCTTCCACCGGCCAGAAAAGACAGTTGCGTTCGTTAGCGGATATTTTGAAAGGCAAACAAGGCCGCTTCCGCCAAAATCTTTTGGGCAAGCGCGTTGACTATTCCGGCCGTTCGGTTATCGTGGTCGGTCCGAATTTGAAAATAGATGAATGCGGCGTTCCCAAACGGATGGCTTTGGAATTATTCCGTCCGTTTGTAATGGCGGAAATCATCAAGCGGGAATTGGCCCACAATGTCCGCAGTGCTTCCCGTTTTATTGAAACTAACGCGCCGGAAGTTTGGGATATTTTGGAAGATTTGACGAAAAAAACTCGCGTGCTTTTAAACCGCGCGCCGACCTTGCATCGCTTGGGCATCCAAGCGTTTCGTCCGCAATTGGTTGAAGGCAAAGCGATTATGTTGCACCCGCTGGTTTGTCCGGCGTTCAACGCCGACTTTGACGGCGACCAGATGGCGGTGCATTTGCCGCTGACCGAGGAAGCGCGCTGGGAAGCGGAAAATTTAATGGCTTCGGAAAAAAACCTTTTGAAGCCGGCCACCGGCGCGCCGGTGATTACTCCCCAGCAAGATATCGCTTTGGGCTGTTATTATCTGACTAAATATGATGAAGACGACACCAAGGAAGTAAAAAAATATTTTTCCAATTCCACGGAAGCGAAGTTCGCCTACAAATGCCGCCGTATCGGTTTGCGCGAAAGAGTTAAAATCAGATTCAGCGACCTGGCGAAATTTCCAGATGGCGCGGGCAATATTGTTGAAACATCTTTGGGCAGGATGCTGTTTAATGAAATCCTTCCGGACAAGCTTTCCTATTTTAACGAGACCATCACCAAAAAACATTTAAGCAATATCATCGGCCTGCTGTTGGAGTTTTACGGCCAAGAAGAAACCGCTCGTTTGTTGGATGAAATTAAATCTTTGGGATTTAAGTATGTGACGAAATCCGGCTACTCATTGGGCATGGATAACTTCGGCCATATTAAAGAAAAGACGGAGATTTTGCGCAACACTGACGGTGAAGTTGAGAAAGTGCGTCAGCAATATGAAGAGGGTTTGTTAACGGACGCGGAACGGCACGCCAAAGTATTGGAACTCTGGACGCAAGCCAAAGATCAGGTATTGTCGCACAACAAAACAGCGTTGGATCGCGATGGATCGGTGTTCGCGATGATTGATTCCGGCGCGCGCGGTTCTTGGGGACAGTTAGGCCAAGTTATTGGCATGAAAGGCATGGTCGCGTCTCCGAGCGGCGACATTATTGAGTTGCCGGTTAAAGGCAGTTTTAAAGAAGGATTTAGTGTTTTGGAATTTTTTATTTCTTCTCATGGCACCCGCAAAGGTTTGTCAGACACGGCTCTGCGCACGGCCAATGCCGGCTATCTTACCCGCCGTTTGGTTGATGTGGCGCAAGATGTGGTGGTTTTGGAAGACGATTGCGGCGATACTGACGGCGCGGTTATCACTAAAAAAGAGACGGAAGAAATGGGAGAAAAAATGTCTGACCGCGTAACCGGCAGGTTCGCCTTATCAGATGTCAAAGTCGGCAATAAAATTGTGGCAAAAGCGGATGAAATCATCACTGAATCAGCGGCAAGAGCGATTGACAAGGGGGGGGTGGAAGAGGTACATGTGCGTTCGGTTTTGCGCTGCCGTTTGGCCAAAGGAATTTGCAAAAAATGCTACGGTTATGATTTGGCGCACAATAAATTGGTTGAACAGGGCGTGGCCGTCGGAATAATCGCCGCGCAATCTATCGGCGAGCCGGGCACACAACTGACGATGCGGACCTTTCACTTAGGCGGTGTGGCGGGCGGCGATATTACGCAAGGTTTGCCGCGAGTTGAAGAATTGTTTGAGGCGCGTAGGCCAAAACGAGTGGCGATTTTGTCGGAAGTCGCCGGCGCGGTTGAAATTGAAGAGGCCGAAGGAAAAGTGATTACCGGTCCGACCGGCAGAAAAATTTTTGAAGGCCGCCGTGGGCAGAAAATCATCAAAGTCCATTTTGAAGGCATGGATGAATTTAAATTTAAATTTAAACCCGCTGATGATGTGCAGGTGTCTGACGGCCAGAAAATCAGGAAAGACGATGTTTTGCTGGTGCGCGGGGAATCCGGTGAAGAAGTTAAGGCAAAATATGATGGCGCCGTGTCATTGGAAAAAAATAGCTTGACTTTAACTTTTGAAGGCCGCCACACCAAAGAATATATCATTCCATTGGGTTACAAACTGTGGGCAAGCAATGGCGACAAAGTTGAAAAAGGCCAGCAACTGACTGAGGGCGCGGTGGATTTGCATGAATTGTATGAACTAAAAGGCCGCAAAGCGGTGCAGGACTATATTCTGCGTGAAATCAAAGCGATTTATTCTTCGCAAGGACAGCGCTTGAATGACAAGCATGTGGAATTAATAGTGAAACAAATGTTCGGTCGCGTTTATGTTGAAGATGCCGGCGATACTGATTTACTACCCGGTGAAGTTGTGGAAAAGGCGCAGTTGATGACTGCCAATGAGTCTGCCAAAAAAGAAAATAAAAAAGAAGCGACCGGCCGCGAGCTATTCCTCGGTGTTTCCAAAGTGTCTCTTTCAACCCAAAGCTTCTTATCATCCGCGTCGTTTCAAGAAACCGCGCGTGTGCTTATCAATGCCGCGGTTACCGGAAAGATTGATTATCTCGCCGGTCTCAAAGAAAACGTTATTATCGGCCGCCGGATTCCGGCCGGAACCGGGTTTTACAAGAATAGTTAACCCGCCGTTGAGACCTCACCCCCGCCCCCCTCCTACAAGGAGAGGGGTTTTTGTGGAGTCTCTGGCTTTTTTATTAAAAATATTGTATATTATTATGGACAAATTTAATCTTAATTTTTAGATTATGATGTTTCAAAAAACTCCGCGTCCGGCAATGCCGCAGGAAGAGTATCCAACCCCTGGTGTTTCTCCCGATGAAGTTGAGACCGTGGTCGGTCCGTCAGTGCGGGTGGAAGGCGATTTCGCTTCCGAGGGCAATATTATAGTAAAAGGTATTGTGTCCGGTTCGGTGAAAACCAGCAAGCTGTTGACCGTGGAAAAAGGCGCTTCAATTTTCGCGAATGTTCGCGCCGGCAACGCGGCGATTTCCGGTTCCATCCGGGGAAATGTAAAAGTATCGGACCGATTGGATTTGGCCGAAACCGCGCAAGTGGCCGGCGATATTGACTGTCGAGTATTGAGCGTCGCGCCAGGGGCATTGATTCATGGCAAAGTGGTGATGAAAGGAATTGAAATTGCCGGCGACAAAGAAGAAAAGAAAATCGGCGGCTTTATGAGTAAAATAAAATCACATTCGGAAGACGAAATGGACAACACGGTCGCGAGCGGTTTGTGAAAGAAAAAAGCCGGCTATGTACGTTTATCTTTATGATAATTTCCTCAAGCAGAAAAAATACGCGTCTATCTTGAAAATGATTGAAACAAGGTTGACAGATTTTGGCATTGCCGGTAAAATTATCCGGCTACAGAGCTTAAGCGATGCTAAAGAACTGGTGGAAGATGAAATAAAAAAAGGCGTATCAGGCATAGTGATCGTGGGGAATGACAAAACTTTCGGTCAAGTATTATCACGCGCCGCCACCAGCGAGACATTGTTCGGTTTTTTGCCCATCGGGTCGGACAATAGAATCGCGGAAATTTTAGGCATTCCAATCGGCGAAGAGGCTTGCGCGACTTTATCGCGGCGGCGGAAATTAAGATTGGATCTAGGCTGGTTTAACGGTCGATATTTCGTTTCCCAGCTTCATGTTATTCCGAGCGAGATTGCCGTTGAATACGACGAAAGATTTAAAGTAACGGCAAAAGGAAAAATGGAATTAGTGGTTTGTAATTTACAGCCTTTTGAGTGGGAGGGGAACGGCAAAAAATATATTGTTCATCCGCAAGATGGCAAATTGGAAGCGTTTTTGCGGCCTATCGTCGGTCATAGTTGGTTTAAAGAAGTGTATGAAGACCCCAGTATTTTTCCGTTTCAAGAAATGACCGTCAGCGCGAAAAAACCATTCGTCGTTGAGGCCGACGGCCGGCAGTCAAAAGAGACGAAAATAAAAATTAAATTGTCAAAAAAAAGAGTGGAGATGGTGGTGGGGAAAGAGCGACGATTTTAATATGCTCAGGTGGCGTAATTGGTAGCCGCACTACCTTGAGGTGGTAGCGCCCGTAAGGGCATGGAGGTTCGAGTCCTCTCCTGAGCACCAAAACTAACTTCGTCGGAAATGACTGCTCCGCGCGGGCTTGCGCCCGCGCTCCGCAGGGCAAAATCCGCTTTTGTTTTCGCCGTAAAATCCCAGAGTTCGCCCCAATTGATTGAAAGCGTTTTGTCCTTGATTTCGAGGTTAGAGCCAAGGGAACGGAAAAAGTTGCGCCATTCGGCGTAATTTTTTATTTGCGCCATTTTTTCCGCTTCTTTCAAGGACAAAACGAAACTCCGCAAGGGTTCGAGCCGATTCTTTCCCTGTTGCCCAAAATCCCCCAAACTTTCCTCAATCTTGGCTTTTTGACGCAGGAGAGCGTCTTTCTTCACGAGATACAGGTCGCGCTCAATGTCGCCGTCCAAGTAGAGCGACACAAGCCGGTCTAGCTTCTCCTGCGTTTCGGAAAGTTTTGATTTCAGATTTTGGGCAACTTCTCCTCTCGAAGAAATTGACTCGTGTTCCCATGCGTTGATTTGTTTTTCCATAATTTCAATTTCTCCGAGAGGAAGCGACACTGATTGAAGCAGTGATTGGAATTGAGCGGCGAGCGCGTCGGCCCCAATATACGGCTGTGCACACTTTCCTTGCTTCTTGGTGCAACGATAATAGGTGTAGCGAGTACCGAAGCGGTTAGTCGCATATTGCGCCGTGATCGCACAGCCACACTCGCCACACCGCGCAAGTTGCGTAAATGGAAATGGGATAATCGTTTTTAACTTGCGCGGTTTTCTGCGAGACGATAGTATTTTCTGCACTGCTTCAAACAGTGTCGGGGAAAGAATCGGCTTAAAGTTTCCGTCGTGATATTCGCCATGAAATTTTACAAATCCCAAGTATGCTCTGTTCGTAAGCATTTTCACGACGGAAACTTTTGCAAGTGGCGTTCCTTTCTTTTGGACAATGCCGTGCTCCGCCAAAAACTTCGCTAATCCGACAAGGGTGTATTTTCCGGTGGCGTACTCCTCAAACGCTTGCTTGATGACTTTGGAATATGTGGGGTGCGGGTCAATGTTTCGCGTTTTGTAGTTGTTCGCATATCCCAAAGGAGCGAGCGTCAGCCATTCACCACGGCGGAGTTTTTGGCGGATTCCGCGCTTTACATTTTCAACAAGGTTGTCAGAAAAATATTTGCTTTGTCCGAACGCCACTTGCAACATGAACTTCCCTTGCGGAGTTGGCTCAAACCAAAACTGCGGAAAGCGTAAAGAAGCGATAGCTCCGGTGTCCACCAAGTAAATTACCCTGCCGCCATCCACGCTATTGCGGGCGAGACGATCCGGATGCCATGCCAAAATGCCGAGCGGCTTTTTGCTCGTCTCAATCATAGAAAGCATTTTGGCAAACTCCTCTCGCCCGGGCTTCTTTGCGCTTTTCGCTTCCGTGAACTCACGGATTATCTCAATGCGTTCTCGCTCGGCAAACTCGCGCAACTCAAAAAGCTGTGCCTCAATAGACATTATTTGCTGGTCGTCCTCCTCGGTTGATTTCCGAGCGTAGAGAACGCATTGAGTTTTTGGTTTGAGCTCTTTCATAGTGTTATTGGGCTACTCTCGGGATTTTACGGCGAAAACAAAAGCGGATTTTGCTCTGCGGAGCGCGGGCGTTCGCCCGCGCGGAGCAGTCAATTCCGACAAAGTTACATTTGGTGCTGTAATTATACACTTTGCGCGAACCCATTTTATCAAAAACTGCTGAACGAAACCAGACCAAGGAAGCCAGTCCCGCCGCCGCTCGCTAACGCTCGCCACACCACAGAAAAGTTTTGTTCGCATTTTTTGATTTGCGCGCGCCCGATTTTTTCTCCTAAAAGGAAAACAAAACTTTTCTGTGGTGTCCTGCTCTGAACGAGCAGGGCGGCAGGGCTTCGCGGACTTCGCTCGGACGGCTCGGCATTCCTCCCCCCAACCCCCTCCTGCCGAGCCGTCCTCGCTTCGGCAAAAGGATTTTTTGGCGGATACAATCTTTTCCTTGCCCCTCCCTCCCTGCGCGGAAAAGGTTAAGGAACTCCCGAAAACCCTGTTGCTTATTTTTGATATTTTTGTTATCATTGTATTATGCTAGTTGAGATAATCTCAATATAAGTAGTATATTAAAGTAGTTTATCAAAGTCAAACGATTATGGCAAATACAGTTAGCGAAAATATCCGCAAACTCCGACAGAAAAAAGGGATTTCCCAGGATCGGCTCTCAAAGGAGGCAGATATTGCTTTGAATACTGTTGTTAAAATTGAAACCGGCGAAAGCCCAAACCCCACCGTTGATACACTGAAAAAGATTGCAAAAGCCCTCGGTGTCTCTACGGCGGATTTATTTAAAGAAAAATAATATGACATCATTTGCTCTTCTTTTTACGCTCTCGGCAATTGGTATTAGCGAAACCGTTTATCTCATTCGCAAACGGATTGCGTCAGAAAGGCCGGTTTGCCCAATTGGTGGTGGTTGTACTTTGGTTTTAACCAGCAAGTACAACAAGATTTTTATCGTCCCCAATGATGTTTTGGGTTTGTTGTTTTACATCATGGTCTCATTCATTGCCGCCTTTTTGGTCATCGGCGTTCCGCCATTGGCGTTCTGGAGTTTAATCATTAAATTATCAATCGCATTTGGATCAATCCTGTCCTTATTTTTTACCTATCTGCAATGGCGCGTTATTCGCGCTTGGTGTTTTTGGTGTCTTATGTCCGCATTTACTATTTGGCTGATGGGGAGTATAATTATAGTCAGTAGTCTCATTTAATATGAAAAAAACTTCATTTCATTTTTTAAGAGTCGGGTTAGCAGTCACTTTTCTATGGATTGGAATTTTAATTTTCAAAAATCCTGAGGCTTGGGGTGGATATTTACAGCCTTGGGCCCCTGGACTTTTGCCAATCCCACTCGAGCAAGCGATGATTGGCACGGCGATTTTGGATATTACGATCGGCGCCTTTCTGCTTTTTGATTTTCTGCCGTGGCTCGCGGCACTCGTTGGTGCTATCCATATCATTATCG
>JACRPD010000069.1 GCA_016214105.1 Candidatus Magasanikiibacteriota bacterium | reverse complement strand
TTCTTTTACCATTCTTTTTTACCTTGCAATCAAGGCATTTTGGGCACTTTTTTTGAAGGCATATGTATTTTAGGTTAAATTTTTATCTACATTATGCCACAAAAGTAATTTTTTAGCCCCACCAAAGTGTCTATTAACTCAAAATTTTTTATTAAAAACACAAAAAAATCCTTCAGAAACGATTTGTCCTCCGATGCACATCGGAGGACTTTTGGTAGGACAGGCCTATGCGGCCTGCTTGAAAAAAAAGTTGTGGGCGGGCTCTATGCCGAGCATGTAGTAGCTTGTTGCGTCAACACCGCCGCGCAGGTTGATTCTGTAGCCAGTCCAAACGCCGTAGCCGATATGAGCCTGATAACCATCTCTGAAGGTCTCCGTCTGCAACCAGTGGCCGCTTGGCAACGCCGATTGACCGGTGAAACGATGGTGGCACAACAGTAGTAGATAAAGAACCAGAACGCGTCCGCGGGACACCTCGTGGTTGTTTGGCAAACCCCAGTCTTTCTTCAAAACTGACAGTTGGCCATCACCACGTTCAGTGAGGACTTCCCACGGCGACCAGAAAACGATCATTGGTTGATTCGGCCAGATGCCGTCCGTCTGCTGACCGAAGATCTTCCGCAGCACCCGCGCATGGCCGAATTCAGCGACAAGCTTCGCGAACGTCACATTCCCCCGAAAGTACCACGCTATCGGTCCGCGGTAGTCCTTCACCAACGCGGCTTCGCGCCTGATGGCGACGATCGGCTGGAGGTGTTCCGGTACCTGACCATCCTCCAGTGGTGTGATGATGTCCTCACCATTACTCGGCGGCGCCGGCACGCAGATCCAATCAATGATGTCAAGCACGAACGCCACGACCATCCCCAGGGCGAAAATCGCCAACAGCCACACAGCGCGAACCAGATCCCGCAACTTATTCATCTCTCTCCTCCTTGCAAAAAAGAACAATCCGGCCGAACTTCGACCGGATTGTTATAATAGTATAATTATTAAATCGTGTCAAGTTGCTTCTATTATTTCTCTGATCTCTATACTTTTCTCTTTCATCAATTCATCTGCCATCGCCTCCAAATTCAACCGCAACAACGGTTCGGTATTGCTGGCGCGGACATTAAACCAAAAATTCGGATAAGTGAATGTCAAGCCATCTAAATCATTTATTTTTGCGTCAGCGTATTTTTCTTTAAGCCGGCGCAAAACGCCGTCTTTATCTTTAACAGTGAAATTAATTTCGCCGGAATGAAAATATTTATCCAGCGGTTTAATATATTCGGCTGCTGACAATCCGCTGGCGGACAACTCCTGTAAAAACCGCAAGGCGGCGATAATCGGCGCTTCATAAACTCCGTGTGGAAATTTCACGAAAAAATGCCCTGACGATTCGCCGCCAAAAACCGCCCCGGTCTCCAACATCTGTTTTTTAATCAAAGAATGGCCAACCATGGTGACCGATGGCTTGCCGCCGGCCGCCAAAATCATATCCTCGGTAATTTTGCCCGGGCGAATATCATAACATATCACCGCCCCTGGATTGTCGCGCAAAAAGGTCTGAGCGATAATTCCCCGCATTATTTCGGGTTTTATTCTTTTGCCTTCATTATCAACAAAAAATACTCTATCCCCATCGCCGTCTGTGGCAATGCCGATATCCGCCTTTTCCGCCATAACTAACTTTTTCAAATCCTCCAAATTTTTCTCCTGCAAAGGGTCTGCCTGATGAGCCGGAAATGTCCCATCTAATTTAGAATTGATTTTGACTAATTTCATTCGCGGTAAATCCTTAAACATCCGATCCAAATAAACAATCCCCATCGCATTCGCCGTATCCAGCGCGATCTTCATCGGTTTAATTTTTTTTAAATCAACAAAAGTTTCGCAAAGTTTAGCTTCTTCATCCACCACTCCTTCTCTTTTTTCTTCAACACCCGTCTTCGTCCCGACTGATGTCGAAACTACGCCGGGCAAACCCAATTTCACCAGGTCGCGCAATTCTTCCATGCCTGTTCCTTTGCCAAACGGCGCTGCTCCAGCCCTAACAATCTTTATTCCATTGTATTCTTTGGGATTGTGCGAAGCGGATACTAGCATCCCGCCGTCATAACTATAATATGACGCGGCAAAATAAAACGTCGGCGTGGGCGACAAGCCAATATTAACAACATCCGCGCCTTGTTCTACCAAACCTCTTTTCATTTCAGCAAACAAGGCCGGCGAGGAAAGCCGCATATCATGGCCGACGACTATTTTTATCCTATCTTTCCCAATTTCTTTTTGACGCAATTGCGCGAAAGCGCGACCGATTTTATAGGCCAATTCCTCGTTTAGTTCTTGGGGATACAGCCCTCTAATATCGTATGCTTTAAAAATGTGTTCTGGAAATAACATAACTTTTGCTTTTTTAGCTTTAACAGTATATAATATAGACGAAAAAT
This sequence comes from Candidatus Magasanikiibacteriota bacterium, assembly GCA_016214105.1. Taxonomy (GTDB): domain Bacteria; phylum Patescibacteriota; class Patescibacteriia; order Magasanikbacterales; family UBA922; genus 2-12-FULL-43-12. Next base: position 8,550 of record JACRPD010000069.1, on the reverse strand, counting down.
ACACAAACTGCAAGACCGCTTGCGGTGTGTAGCTGTACCCTATGTCTACCAACCCAACCCAGCTTTTGGACCGCTTTTCCACGCATTTGCGCAATGTGATCGCCAAAGCCATGACGCTGGCAAATTCTCTTGAACATGACGAGGTTTCCCCTCTGCATCTTTTGTTGTCTTTAAGCGAAGAAAAGGGTTCGGTGGGGGCGGAAGTGCTGGTGAGGTTTAATTTCAACCAAAAACATGCTTTAAACCTGCTTTCGGAAAAACTGCGACTGCGCCGAAATAAAGGCGATATCGCCATTGCCAATCTGCCGGAACTTGACGCTAAAGCCAAACAAGCGGTTGAACGCGCGATTTTAGTCGCTTACGAACGCAACCACCACCATATCGGCACCGAACATTTGTTGTTTGCTTTGGTTGTCGGACATAGCCAAGAAATTGAAACTGCGCTGAAACAAAATAAAATATCTCTTGAAGATGTTAATAACCAGCTTGATGATATTTTCCAAAGCACGAGCCGTTTTCCGGAAATTGAAGATGTGTCTAGCGTGATGGAACATTTGGAGGAAATGGTTGGAAAAGAAAATATTGGCGCGCTTCCCCGCCCGCAACAACTTGCTGCCAACAGTAAAAATAAAAAGCCGCAAATCACCGCTTTGGATATTTTTACTAATAATTTAACCGATAAAGACGCGCAAAAGAACATTGACCCGGTCATTGGCCGGGAAAATGAAATTGAACGGGTAATCCACATTCTCTCGCGTAGAACAAAAAACAATCCGGTTTTGGTCGGAGAACCCGGTGTCGGCAAAACCGCGATTGTGGAGGGATTGGCGAAAAGAATCAGCGAGGGTAATGTGCCGGATATTTTAAAAAATAAAAAAATCTTCGCGCTTGATGTTACCATGCTTTTAGCCGGGACGATTTACCGCGGCGAATTCGAAGCGCGTTTAAAACAAATCGTGGATGAAATCGCCAAATCCCCGGATTATATTTTATTTATTGATGAATTGCACAATATCATCGGCGCCGGCTCCAGCCAGGGCGCGATGGACGCGGCGAATATTTTAAAACCGGCCTTGGCGCGCGGCAACCTGCGCTGCATCGGCGCCACCACGATTGACGAACACAAAAAATACATCGCTTCCGATCCGGCGCTGGAACGGCGCTTTCAATCGATTATCATTGACGAGCCGACGGAAAATGACGCAAAAGCAATTATGCGCGGAATTAAAAAATACTATGAAGATTATCATAACGTAAAAATCAACGATGACGCGGCGGACGCGGCCGTGGAATTGAGCGTACGCTACATCCACGATAATTTTCTGCCGGACAAAGCGATTGATCTGCTTGACGAAGCCTGCGCAGCGGCGCGGACCAAACAAAAACACACGCCGATTGAGGCGCAAAGACAAAGATTTTTGGCGTTAAAAGAGCGGTGCATAAATTTAAAAATAACCGCGATCAAAAAAGAACAGCTGGACGCGGCGTTGGAATTAAAAAATGAATTGAAAGAAATAGAAGACCAAATCAGTCTTTTAAATCAAAAAACGGCTAACGCGAAAAAGACCGTCGGCAGTAAAATCACGCGCCAAGATATCGCCCGCGTGCTGGAGCGGCGGCTGGGTATCGGTTCAGAGACAATCTTAGCCGATGAGTGGAAAAAACTTGCCGACCTGTCAGACAGATTGAAGAAACAAATCATTGGCCAAGATGAAGTAATAGGATCAATCATCAAACACCTGCGCCAATCATATTTAGGATTGCGCGACCGCCGCAAGCCGCTGGCTTCTTTCCTTTTTGCCGGACCGAGCGGGGTTGGCAAAACCGAACTGGCAAAAGTGCTAGCGCGCGAACTTTATAATGATGAAAAATCGCTGGCCAAACTTGATATGAGCGAATTTTCCGAACCGCACAGCACCGCGAAGCTCCTCGGCTCCCCTGCCGGATATATCGGCCACAAAGACCGCAACCGATTTTTAGATGATATCAAACAAAAGCCTTACTGCGTGGTGTTGTTTGATGAAATTGATAAAGCCCACCGCGATGTGGTCAAACTTCTTTTGCAAATTTTAGACGAAGGACAATTGACTGACAGCAATGGCAAAAAAACCCACTTTAATCACGCGATAATTATCTTAACCACCAATCTCGGCTCGGAATTCTTCAAATCCGCCGGCATCGGCTTTGGTCGGGACGCGAAAGATATAAAAAATCGCGATCAAACTGTCACCGGCAAATTAAAAGACGAATTTTCGCCGGCGTTGATCAACCGCCTGGATTCCGTGGAAATTTTCTCGCCCCTCACTCAAGCCGCGGTCGCCAAAATCGTGGAAGCAAACTTGCGGCAGGTCAACGAACAATTGGGTAAAAATCAACTGATTAATATCAAATCCGACCAAACCGCGATTGCCTCCCTGGCTTCTGAATCATTCAGCGAAGAATTCGGCGCGCGCCAAGTTGATAAAGTCATCCGCGATGTCCTACAAGAGCTGGTGGTTAAAATTATGGAGAAAGAAAAAAAGAAGAAAAACTATATACTAAAAAAAGAAAAAGCGGGATATAGTTTAGTTTAGTATCACTATCCCCTCTCCTTGTAGGAGAGGGGGAGGGATGCAACCACACAACTATTTTATGAACTCCTCTAATTTTGAACAAAAATGGCAGTTGGCGATGCAGAAGGCCAGACAACAGCAGGCAAAACAAAAAACCGGCGCGCCTTTGGCAACGCAGGAGAAGCAGAATAAAGAAGAAATGGATTATTTCAAACAAAAAATCTTAAAATCATTTCAACGCGGAGATAAAGAAGAAACTAAAAAAACCGCCACCGCTTTGATTAAATTGCGTGCGAAGTCAGCGGCGATTAAAATGCAAAAAGCGCAAGTTGAAAATGGTTTTTTAAGCGAAGCGACAACTAAAAAAATAATTGCCAAATATACACAGGATTGTTTGAGATTAGTCCATTCGTTAGGCTACAAATAATATGCCGGAAGAAGGAGAACAAAACGCACCTGATGTAAAAGAACCGCCGGCGCAGGAATGGATGCCGCAAATTGAAAATGCTTTGGAAAGAACCTTGCCGGATTTACCGCCTGACGCGCTTCGGCAAGTTAATGACATTGTCAAAAAAACAATTAAAGAAGAATTGGGAAAATTGCGTGATAATCTGGCTCAAAATATTCAACCTGAAACTCTGGAAGATACACTTGATGAATTTGAAGAAGAGAGTGAGCCAACAAATCAAGCGCTTGATTTCGGCGATGAACTGGAGCAGGATTACGCTGAATTGGGGATAGAAAATACTGCGGAACCAAAAGGCGGTCAGATACCTGCATATCAACAGCTCAAAAAACGCGTCGGAGATAAAACACCGGGACAAATTCCGGCTGAACCAGTCGAGCCAGCTGAACAACCGTCGTTGGCAGAAGAAGAATCTACCGAACCATCTCCAGCCTATGTTCCTTCGCCATCAACAGAACCGCAAGAACCGACGGAAACGCCGCCGCAAAATGAATCAGGCGCTCAACCAAAAGAATCAAGCAAACCGCAAGAAAAAAAATCGGAAGAGGCACAGCCAAAAGAACCTGAAGAAAAACCGGCTGAACCGCCGGCTAAACCGGAACAACCGCCAGAAGAACAACCAAGCGATCAAAAAGAAAAAACCCAACAGGAACAACAGCCGGAACAGCCAGCTAATAAACCGCAAAACGAACAACCAGCCGAACAACAGCCAGAGCCAGAAACAGCGCCGACCGGACAGCCTGCCGAGCCACAACAGCAGGAGCAAGAACAACAACCGCCTCCGCAACAGCAAGAGCAGATCAAAAACTTGACGGAAAAACTGCAGATAGCGCAAAAAGGCACGCAAAAAAAAGTTGACAAAGCAATAAAACCGTTGCAACGAGAAATTGGCGCGCTAAAAAAAGAAATAAAATTGCTGGAGGCGAAAAAAGTCGTGGTTTATGCTAAAATAGCCGTTGCGGTCGCGCGTTATTTCGTAATGCTCGTCATTGCCGCTATCATATTTATCATTGGCACAATTCTGACCATATTCGGCGTTGGCGTGGCGCTTATCGGTTGGGCCGGAGAACTAGTGATTAAAGAGTCGGCGACTTTCAGTAAAAATATGTTAGAATATACTAAAGAACTGCAAAAACTAAACGCGCAAATACAAAAAAAAACAGCAAGAATAAAAATTTTGGAAAAGCAAATGATGAATATCCAACAAGCGGCCAACATAAAATTTGCCGCTCTGCGAGAAAAAATCGTCGCGCAAATTCAACAGCTCCAACAACAACCTAATCAATAAACCTATGGATAAAAGAAAAATCATTTTCGCGGGAATATTTCTCATGGTCTGCGTGGCAATCGGTTTTCTGCTTTATTGGGTGTTTTTTGCCAAAAAAACGCCGTCAATAGCCCCGGGTCAGCCCGGAGCAGAAGGCCCGACTGCCGGCCAATTCCCTACCGCCGGCGCCGGCCAGCCGACTTTGCCGACGACTAAACCGGGCAAACTGCCAACCGCGGTAAGCAAACCGATTACGCCGAAAACCGTTACTCCAACAGTTAAACCATCTTTCCCAATCACAAACAAAGTTGACAGCTCAATTCTTGGCAGCAGTAAAGACACGGTTGGTTCGGCAAAATTTTATAATACCACTGACGGCAAATTTTATCGCTTAAACAAAGACGGCTCAATCACGGCTTTAAGCGATGAAGTTTTTTTTAATGTTCAAAAAGCGACCTGGTCGCCGACAAAAAACGAATCTATTATTGAATATCCTGACGGTTCAAACATTTATTATAATTTTGACACAAAAAAACAAGTTACTTTGCCAAAACACTGGCAGGATTTTTCTTTCTCGCCTTTGGGAGACAAGGTCGCCAGCAAAAGCCTGGGGCTGGCAACGGAAAATCGCTGGCTGGTAACCGCTGATCCGGAAGGAAAAAGTGTTAAATTAATCGCGCCGCTTGGAGAAAACGCGGATAAAGTTACCGTCAACTGGTCGCCCAACAAACAAATCGTAGCCACCTCCGCCACCGGAGACCCGCAGGGAGCGGACAAACAAGAAATTTTGTTTGTCGGCTTGCAAGGAGAAAATTTCCGCTCCATTGTCGTGGAAGGCCGCGGATTTGAAAGCCAATGGTCCACCAGCGGAAAAAAACTGCTCTACAGCGTTTATAGCGCCAGAAGCAACTTCAAACCGGAATTATGGATCGTTAACGCCGAAGGCGACAGCATCGGCACGGGCAGAAAAATGTTAAATTTAAATACCTGGTCGGAAAAATGCGCTTTTAGCGATGATCGCTTTATTTACTGCGCCGTGCCGACGCAAATGCAAACCGGCGCCGGCTTCGCGCCCGGATTGGCCGATGCCACCAATGATAAAATTTACAAAATAGACACGGAAACCGGCATTAAAACCGAATTGACCACCGACGGTTACAACACGGTTGACAGCATGTTTCTTGGGGATAACAATAAAACTATTTATTTCACGGATAAAAACAATTCCGGCTTATTTAGCGTGCCAATATGATAAAAACCAAACTGCTCGCGATAATTTTTATTCCGGCAATCTTGGTCGCCGGTTTGGCGTTGTTTGTCCGCATTATTCAATATGAGCCGCTTTACCCGGAAATAGATAAAAATAAACAAGCCGAAGTTAAAAAAGAGAGTTTAATTACCATTCCGATTTATCCCACTGATCCGATTATCGGCGAAAAAAAGGCGCCGCGAACTGTCATTGCTTTTGAAGATTTTGGCTGCGAGCATTGCCAAGCGCAGTTTGCGGTGATTGAAGAATTCATGGCTAAACATCCGGGCGCGGTTAAAATCATTTGGAAAAGTTTGCCGGTGACCAAATTTCCCTATGCCAGCGACACGGCGAATGAATACGCCTATTGTTTGAATGAACAAAATAAATTTATGGACTTCGCGCGATTGGCGTTTACCAACAGCTACCAGCTAAAACAAGATATTTTAGACGCGATTGTTAAAGAAATTAACGCCAATGAGAAAAAACTCAACGCTTGCATTCAATCAGGAACCGCGAGACAGCAAATTGAACGGGTCAAAGAAATCGCGCGCCTGTTAAATATCCAGGCCATCCCCGCTATATTTTTAGATAACAAACAAGTCAATCCGCCCGCCACCGTTGAAGGCTGGGAGTCGATGATGGGGCTGTAATTTCCTACGTAGCCCTTCTCCTCGTAGGAGAAGGGTTGGGATGAGGTCTCATCGGAACTTGCATAAATAAATATTTGGATGTTTTTCACTCGTTGAGACCTCACCCTGTCTCTCTCCTACGAGGAGAGAGGACGCAAAACCTCTCTATATTTTCATATTTGTTTCTATGAAAAAAAAGATTCTATATTTTTCTCTGTTGTTTGTTGCCCTGTCAATTCCCTTGGCTAGCGCTTCCGCCGCCGGGACGCTTTCTATTGGTTCTCCATGCGAAGGTAATGGCGATTGTAAAAGCAACCAATGTGAAAATAGCGCTAAGACCGACCCGCAAGATAAAAAGCTGGCCTTTTGCGTTTGCGGAGAGTTTGACACATCAATAATAAACCCTGCCGGCAGTCCGAATTGCAAAGAAGCTTATGGCGGTTCTGAAGATGACTGGACTTGCAAAGACGGCGCCAATATGACCTGGGACTTAAATTACTGTTTAAATAAAGATTACAGCAAAACCAAATTTGCCATTCCGGTGAAAGAAACCGGCGCCAGCATTGAAACGATTGTTGACATGTTGCTTGATCCAACAGCCGTAACCGCCAACATATATAAGGAGATTGATAACATTGTCACAAAACCGACAGTAAAAATTTCCATTCCAGGCCTAAAATTCTCCGACCCAAAAACCGTTGAGGAGCCCGGCGGAAAATTCTTATATATCCCATTTCTCGGCGACTATATATCATCTATTTATAAATACCTCATCATTGTCGCCGGCATTATCGCGACGGCGATGATAATAAAAAACGGATTTGACTGGGCAATATCCGGTGGCGAAGCGGAAAAAATCACTCATGCTAAAACTCGCATCGGCCAATCGCTTATGGGGCTTTTCATCGCTGTATCTTCATATTTTATTTTATACACCATCAATCCGAATCTGGTGGAGTTTAAAAATTTGCGGGTGAGGTATTTGGAAAAAAAAGAATTGGATACTACCAAGGCAGATCTTGATGTATCTAATGCGGATATTACCGCCCTCGACGGAGAAACTTCCCCTCTTGGCGTGCCTCTTTTTAAACAAAAAAATTATTCTAATGTACCGTATGGGTTAAGTGCTGGTGGAAACGTCATGATCGCTGGTTGCGGCCCCACTGCTCTTGCCATGATTTTAAAATATTACAATATGGATACTGACCCTGGAAAATTGGCGGAATTAATAATGCAAAATAAAAATAAATATGTCGGATTAAACGGCACTAAACATTCCGTATTCACAGCTGAATTTTTAAATCAATTTGGCTTCAAAGCCGAACCACTTGGAAATAATATAAATAAAATTATCACTCATCTTAAGGCAAACCACCCCGTTCTGGCATCAATGGGAACCCCTTCTATTTTCACTAAACTGGGCCATTTCGTTGTCCTCACCGCGGTCAACGACAATGGAACCCTTTTTGCTGTTAATGATCCTAATAAAAATTTTTATTGCACCAAAGAAGAGATCAACTTTCCAAAATATTTTCCAACTTACTCCAAAAATCTGCCAAAACCGCCCAAAGACCAACAAAGCTTTGCCGCCGTCTGCCAACAAGACGGGGGACAATTTATTATGCCCAATGCCATTCCAACGGCAGAAATCACTAAAGCTCTCAAGTATTCTTGGTTTATCTCTAAAATATGAAAAAACTAATTAGCTTTTTCATCCTCTTGCTTTTTATATCGCCGCTAATCGGAGTCTCAACTGTTAACGCGGAGGATTTAAAAACTATTGGTTCAGAATGTTTATATAATGTTGAATGCGCGAGCGGCGATTGCGAGGAAAGCTCAAAAACCGATCCTCAAGGTAAAACACTGTCCTTTTGTGATTGCGACGATGAACAGGATTGCGTGGATGTTTATGGCGATACCAAAGAGAACTGGATCTGCAAAGACGGAGCTAACTCAACTTGGGATTTGGACTATTGTTTAAACCAAGATATTGAAAAAACTCAATTCCCAATCCAGACAAAAAAAACCGGTTCGATCTCAGAAATTGTCGCGGATTTACTGCTTGATTCATCGGCAGTAATCACGCAATCATACAGCGAGATAGATAATATCGTAAAAAAACCCCAGCCAAAAATCGCTATTCCCGGTCTGTCTTTTTCTGAAGGCAAAACGATTAAAGAACCTGACGGCAACTACCTTTACATTCCGTTTCTCGGTGAATACATCGGCGCGATTTATAAATACCTCATCATTGTCGCCGGTATTATCGCGACCGCGATGATAATAAAAAACGGATTTGACTGGGCAATATCCGGTGGCGAAGCGGAAAAAATCACTCATGCTAAAACTCGCATCGGCCAATCGCTTATGGGGCTTTTCATCGC
>JACRPD010000065.1 GCA_016214105.1 Candidatus Magasanikiibacteriota bacterium | reverse complement strand
GCGCCAAGCAGTGCGGGGACGAAACTCCAGAGCATCAAGATAAAAAGAACGCCTTTATTTTTTTCCTCCTGCCGCGAAAAAACTTTAAAAACATAAAAAATTATTCCCAACAAAATAATCGCGAACAGAGTGAGAACAAATCCCGGAACATCGGTGTTAACAAAAAACGTGCTTAAAATCGTCAGTATGTTGGAAGATTCGCTGTTGTAAGTAAAAAACCAGCCATACAAACTATTTGTGTTTAGCTTTGGCAGAAGCGAAGGGATAAACCAAAAACTCCAAACCAACAAAGAAAAGCTCTGGGTTAATAAAAACTTTTTGCGCGACGCGCGATCAGCGGTTTTAAAATATACCAGCGCCAAAACTTGAATAATGATTACGGTTAAGGCGGTAAGATGAGAATATAGCAAGGCTGTTTGGGTTAGAAAAAACAATGGCCAAGTCCAACGGTAGATTTTTTGCTCAACAAATATGTTTATAAACCAATAGAAAGACAGCGCCGTCAAAAGCGTAAACAGCGCGTAGGTTCTGGTTTCAACGCTGGCAAAGAGATGAATGCCTGACAAAGAGATAATCAGAGAAGAAACAATTGCCGCGCGGCGGGAGATTAATTTATAGCCGAGATAATACACGAACGCGATGGTTATTAAACCAAAAATCAACGAGGGGATCCGCACTATCATCTCGCCTTGCCCAAAAAGATTCATCCACTCGCGCAAAACCAGATTATACAAAAACGGATTGGTTTCCAACAGCCAGTATTTAATCGCCTTTCCCCACGGCAGAAGGCTGTAATGCACGCTGAACATTTCATCAAACCACCAAGTACCTCTAACAAACAGAAGATTGACGCGCAAAACCGCGGCTACTATCAGCACGAAAAACAGCGGGTAATGAATTTTTAACCAAACTTTCATAAACACTAAACCCTAAACTCTAAACAAATTCAAAACCCTAATGTTCAAATTTTTGAGTTTGAATTTTTTGATTTGTTTAGGATTTCGGGTTTAGAGTTTCGGATTTTTCGTTGTTGTCCGCTTTTCTTAATGCTTCAGTAATATCTCCAAGATCCCCATCAAGTATGGTGGTAATATTGCTCCAATTCTGATGAATCCGATGATCAGTGATGCGATCCTGTGGAAAATTATAAGTGCGGATTTTTTCGCTGCGGTCGGCGTTGCCGATTTGGCTTTTGCGTTTGGCGTCAAGTACGGCCTGTTGTTTCTGCCGATCAATTTCATAAAGACGCGCGCGCAAGACATCCATCGCCTTCAACTTGTTTTGCGTTTGCGAACGCTCGTCCTGGCACTGGACGATCAACCCGGTCGGAATATGGGTAATGCGCACCGCGCTGTAAGTGGTGTTGACGCTTTGTCCGCCGTGCCCGCCGGCGCAAAAAGTGTCCACGCGCAAATCTTTGGCGTTAATCGCGAATTCTTTTTCTTCAATCTCAGGCATGACGGCCACGCTGGCCGTGGAAGTGTGAATGCGGCCGGCTTTTTCCGTTTCCGGAGTTCTTTGCACGCGGTGCACGCCCATTTCATATTTCATGTCTTTGTAAACACCCTGCCCTGAGCCTGCCGAAGGGGTGCCTTCAAGCGAAAAAATTACTTCTTTAAAACCGCCGATGCCGATCCGACTTTCGGAAATCAATTTGCTTTTCCAATGTTTTTTCTCGCCATATTTCATATACATCCGCGTCAAATCTCCCGCGAATAGCGCGGCTTCATCTCCGCCGGCTCCGGCGCGGATTTCAACAATAACATTTTTGCCATCCAAAGGATCTTTTGGCGTAGTTAATTCAACCAACTCTTGCTCCAACAAATTTTTTTTAGTCTGTAATTCCAACACTTCAATTCCAGCCAACTCGCGCATCGCCGCGTCAGTTTCCTCGTTAATTATCAATTCTGTTTCCGCCAAGCTTTTTTCTAATGCTTCCAGCTCGGTTATTTTTTCCGCTAATAATTTCAAATCGTCATATTCCCGCGCCGCGGTTTTTAATTTATTTTGGTCGGCAATAACAACAGGATTCTGCAGGTCCTGCTCAAGTTCAGAATATCTTTTCTTAAGTTGTTCATATTTAGGCAGCATATGAGGTTATTTTATCATAAACCCCGAAGCTTACAAGGCTTGCGAGGCTTACAATGCTTACAAGGCATTGTAAGAGTTAATAAACAAAAACAGATTCGCGGCAAAGCAAAATCTGTTTCATAAAAAATCGCTATTTTTTTTCTTTGGTTCCGGAAGTTTTGGCGATCTTTTTAATCGCTTTGGCGGCATGCTTGGCTTTTTTGCCCACATGGCCGGATGCGGCCTTGGCCACCTTGGCGACTTTTTCCTGATATTTCTCTACGCGACGGGCAGTATCAACGAATTTCTGCTTGCCGGTGTAAAACGGATGACACAAATTGCAGAGCTCCACGCGGATTTCCTTTAAAGTTGATCCAACCGCAAAAGTGTTCCCGCAAGCGCAGGTTACTTTGGCATCTTCGTAATAAGTCGGGTGAGTGTCTTTTTTCATAGCTGACAGACATTGTTAAATTGCTAAATTGTTAAATTACTGTTAAGAACGGAGATATTGTATTATAGGAGAGGGAAAAAGTCAAGGGTGGGTTGACTTTGCCTGAATTTGCGGTAGAATTAAGATAAACCTTTTAAAGAATAATGGCTATGGTCTTGGAAAGATGGCGTGAGCCAGAACCACAAAAACTATCGGATAGAATGCGGGGTTTAAAAGCCGAGGTGGCGGAAAGCGCCGGACCGGTTGGTTTGGAACTGTTGAATGACTACCTGGCAGGAAGAATTGATGCGGATCGGGTTGAGGAAACATTAGAAGAAATGATGGACTTCCAAGACTTTCAAAAGTTGGGAATTGAATATTTAACACAGCTGGGAATTGTGGAAAAACGAAACGGCGATTTAATCGTGGATTTGGAAAAAATCAAAAGCATGACTCAATACGTGATTCCGTTTCACAAACGCTATGGTTTGGAAAATGAAAAAAGAAAAACAGCAAATCAAGGCAGATCCAGCGGGGTTAGTGTAAGCACCAAAGATTATAATGACGCGGTGGAAAGATTCAAAGATTACCATGTCTATTTTCAAAAATCGCAAAAACAAGCGCGGGGCGCGTTGCAGGGAGATTTGGCATCTTTTTTATTTAATACTTTTCATGACCAGCCGGTTGTCAGCAAACACGAACAAGATGAGTGGGAACAAAGCGGACGCCAAGGAAAACCACCGGAAGCAAAATCTCTTTTTTATTCTCCGGAAAGCGCAGCCGCCGCGTTTGATGTTAAAAAAATTAAACAGGCTGATTTTCATTTGGGTATCTGGAAAGTCCGCGGAGAAGGCGCCGAGGATTATTCGCCGTTTCATCCAAATTTACCTCTGGATGAGGCGGCCTTTGCCTGCTTAATTTACAGCCCACAACATGGAAACGGACAACGAGATAAAAACGGACGATTATTAGTTAACTTTCCGGACGGCACCAAACGACGGCCGATTACGCAAAAATGGATTAATGATGTTATTTCCAAAGGACACAAGAGAAGAATAGAGTCCGGAGAATTTTATGCCTCGCCGGCGACAGCGCTGCGCGAAGGGAAAATGCCCCATCTTTACAATCCGGCAGAGCCGAAGCAAGCGCTATTGAACCCGGATGATTTCAGAGTGCTGGCGACAGTGGAACGAAGCTCAAGACATGGTTTGCGGCGCGAAATTACCAACAACAAAGGAATGGTGATGCTGAACGAAAGGGTGCGATACACATTGGGTTCTGATGTGGCATCGGTGGGAAACAAAAAACATTTTGTGGTTCAAATTTCTCCGAACTTGGGCGGGATAACCGAAGAGGTGGAAATAAGCGGGGCAAAGAGCGAAAAATTAATTAAAATTTTTGATTTATTGCGCCCCGGCGATCCACGATTAAAAAAATATCGGACTTCAACCACCGAAGTTTTTCGCGCTTTGATTGGCGATATAAACATCAGAGATTTTACGGAGACTGCTGAAGAAATTTTAACCCGTCGTCCTAACGAAACCGATACGGAATTCAAAACCAGAAGCGAGGCATATGACTTTTCCGACACGCTTCGGCTCAAACGTGAAGTGGTGCGGGAGACTGGCGCGTCGCTTGAGGGTTTGTCAGCTAAAGAACAGCAGGCATTTTTGGCATACTATCGATCAATTGACGCCAGTCGCCAAAAAGATTTTTATCAATTTATCAGGGTTCATGGCGCGCGCGGATTAAAAACTTTCTTGGCCGCTGAATATGACGAATCAGCCGGAGAAAAAATTCTCGGTTTGGCGAAAAAACTTCCGGCGGCGGAAACCGGAATAATTTTTGAAAAATTTAATTCGTTTGTGGTGCTAGCAGAGAAAGTGGAAGAAGAATTAAATAATTTTTTTGTTGATTCAAGCGCAACGAAGGACGTCAGCCGGTTGAAAGTAACAGAGGAATTATTAAAAAGAGCCGGCAGGATACTCGTTGATTACTCAGCCAGCGAAAAAAACGCGTCAAATACGACTCTCAAAGATTTGGTCATAAAACTTGATGGGATAAAAGAAAATCTGCAAATGTTTGTTTCTATTTTTAAAACCGCCTATAAAGGCAAAGAAAAAATTGATTTTTCTGAAGTGAGAGGATTAGACTTGCAAAGCTCTGATTCAAGCCAGCTTAGCCAAGAAGATATCGCTTCTATGCGGCAAATATTCCATGACAATCGCGCCGAGCTCTCGCCGGAATTTGCCGCGTTTCGCGTAAAAGAAGAATTTGATCCGGTACTGAAGGAGCCTGGTCATAAATTTTACGCGCTAAAAAGAAATGGCCAAATCATTTCCTTCGCTCGTTTTGACGAACTGCCAAACGGCAACCTGTACACCGGTTTTGTTAATACCAGACCGGAAATAAAAGGCATGACAATCGGCAGCGCGTTTTTTGAAGCGGCACTCGCTCGCGAGGCCGCGGACAAAGCCGTGGAATTAAAAGTACGAACCGAGAATCCGGCGCAGAAATTATACACGCGATTGGGTTTCAAAGTTGTTGACCGATATGTTGATTCCAAGTCAGGCAAAGAATATGTTAAGATGCTGCGGCCGGCTGTGGCGGCGCGGAAAGCAGAGGGACAATCGTCGGAGGAGTTGAGGAAGGCGGCGTAACTGATTTCTCCGTCTGAAACGGCGGCAGAGAATTCCAAACAAATTCAAAAATTGATCGGTGTAATCCAGAGATCTGTTCATCTTCTATGATTACCCCGATCTTTTTTTGTTCATTCAAAGTGGTGAAAGAAACTTTTTTGTTATAAATTTGTGTTATGGTTTTGAACGGCTTAATGTTTGGCGGCATCAATCGCACTTCCAACATTGGAGAATAGTTTTTGTAACGTTCCCTGGTTGCCTGCGTATCGGGAACGATCATTCTTTTTTTAATATTTTTCTCCACTCTTTTGGCCACATATTCTTTATTCATCTCGGCGATGTATTTCTGCGTGGCTTCCACGTCTAAATAAGTCAAAATTTCGTCTTTGGCTTCCAAAGAATTAAAAGTTACTTCTCTTATCCCCTCTTCCCCTTCAAAAAATCTCACCCCGGGCTTGTTATTGGCCAAATTGTAGGAGCCTGTCAGAGCGCGGATGGTCTCATTCATCTCCTGCTCCAATAGCGCTTCATCGCGCTTTTTTTGTTCTATAAGGCCATAGAGCTTGTTGGGATGAAGCGCCCGATAGAAAGCGTTCCGGCATTCTTTCCTATATTCAACAAACTCCTGCGCTAAAAGCAGGTTAAGCGCGTCATAAACGCCGGCCCTGGACAACTCGCTCCGTTTGATAATCTCCCCCACCGGAAGCTCATTATTCTCTATTAAAATAGTGTAAATTTTGGCTACGCTTGGCTCAAATCCCGCATTTGCCAAAGTATCTTGTATAGTGCTCATAAATGTATATTTTAGCTAATTAGACCACTATTATAACATACTCCAAAACATTTGTCAAGTGGCAGATAGACATATCTGTTAATAATTAAACTGGCTCAATCAAGCCATAATTCATAATTCATAATTCATAATTCCACACCAATCTTGACATTTTCGTCCAAATATGGTATACTATTCCGTTAAGCTAAAAAGTCCATGTTGTTGGAGAGAGCAATCTGGACACTGATAATCAAGTAATTGAGTTTTAATTGCCTCTCTCCATTTGGATGAGAGGCTTTTGTTTCCACGGCAGAGAGAGTCGTCAGGCCTAAAACAACACTATGTTATTCGCGGCCAACGTACGACATCTCTTCCGTTGAAGCAAGCCCTAGTGGCTTTCTATCAACGACAATACGTTCTTTATAAATTTCTGATTACCCATATGATAGGAGAGAGAATCCTATCGGCAATCAGAAATTCGGGTTTTGCTCGGCCAGTTAGCGATAGCTGGCAGAGGCCCATCTCACTTTGCTCGCTTCATCGGCGAGAACAGGTGGAGTTTGTTCTCAATTCTAACGCAAGTTGGAATAAGACGCTCGCGATCTGTCTACTAAAGTTGTCCTTCGGCTAACGCTCAGGGCAAGTGAGACTTAGTAGTACCGAGTGCGCCTTTCTCTGATGTCATTCCCGCGTAAGCGGGAATCCAGCATCGGAGAAAAGGCAGTCGGTGCTAATCGTTAAGATAAAACACAAAACACAGTTAACAAAACACAAACAAAAAAAACAAAAACAACCCTAGGGTGAGAGTTGCTTGGGTGGTGGACCTGACGGGGTTTGAACCCGTTCCACTACGTGTCAAAGGTAGTATGCTAACCAATTAACACTAGAGGCCCATTGGTCCACCGCGAAGATTATAGCATAAATTTAGCCAAATAAAAATCCCCATTTTCAGGAGACTTTTATCTGACACGTAGATTATAGCCAGTAGTATTTAACTGGTTACTACCCTTAATGAAAGTATAGCAGGAATAATTGGCCTCGTCAAGTCAATTATCCACAAGTAACGGATAGATTGCGACCAATAATTTGGTTCTAATCTAACCGCTACTGAACAAGGGAAGCATTTACACGAGAGAGAAAAAATGCGTTACTGTGGCTTGCGGAAAAGTTGTTCAGGATGAGAGCGGGTTCTTTACAATTTACTTTCAGAGAACGTCAAATCATGACACAGAACCCAAACGAACGGTGTTGGTAATGGGTTATGTTATCTGAGTTATAAGTTTTGATTTGTTTGGTGTTTTTTGAAAGCGTCATCACGGGTGTGGTGGCGTAGAAAAATTTGTCGCCGGGCAAACCGGCGGAAAGGAGAGGACGATGAAAGTCGTACTCTGCGGACCGCCAAGGTCCGGCAAGTCCTGCCTCAGGCAGGGCTTGAAAGACGCGGTGCGGGGCATTCCTGGTGCCCCGTACCCTTATTGCATAACCGCGTGCCCTGACGGGGAGGGCGCGTGGTTCCAGGAGACGGTCAACGCAGATCCGGCGTTGGCCGCGGCGTGCAAGGAGGCCTACAAGGCCAAATTCACGCCGGAATTCGTGGATCGGGTGGCCCACTCTGTGGCGGCATGTTCATTGCCGCTAACAATAGTGGATATCGGCGGGATCCCATCCGCCGAGAACGTGCGCATCTGCGCGCACGCCACCCACGCGGTGCTCCTCGCCGGCGATCTCACAAGGTTGCCGGAGTGGCACGAGTTCTGCCGAAAGGTGGGGCTCGTGGTGGTGGCGGAGATTCATTCCGACTACCACGGCACCACTGACACCGTTCCGGCGCTCGGCGCGGACGGTGTTTACAGGGGGTCGGTTCATCACCTTGAACGGGGTGAGCCGGTCTCCGAGCGCCCGACAGTCAGGGCGCTCGCCGAGATTCTCGTCCGGATGGTCGCGGACGAGGGGAAAAAGTAGCCAGCGGCTGACCACCGCATCGTGGCGCACCACCACGAATGATCTGTAAAGGAATGGTGTGGGGAACCGTTACCCCATTTTGAAAACGGGGGAGAAAGCCGATGGGAGACACCTATCGGATT
>JACRPD010000004.1:7239-17783 GCA_016214105.1 Candidatus Magasanikiibacteriota bacterium | reverse complement strand
ATTATGAATTTACGAGCGTTATTTTAAGGAAAACTCGCTATGGGTTCAATGATAACGCTATTTTACACGTTCGTTAAATCTAAATCAAGAATCTCATCCAGCTTCCTGTCAATTTCCGCCAAATCCATTGATTTTTTGATTTTCTTCACTGAAACCGCGGCGGCTTTTTCCTCTTGAACCGGCTCAATAACAACTAACGCCGGCTTCGGTTCAACGACAACTGCCGGACTAACATTAGCCGCGGCATCCATCGCTGTTGTTTCAACTGTATTTTTTATCACGTCCATGCCCGGCGTTGGGGTAGTGCCAAATTCAATTCTGCGCATTTTTTGTTTTTCCGGATCAAACTTTGTAACTAAAGCGCGCAACGTCTCCGGCATTAAACGCAATTCATTTTGCATTTTCACCACCGCCCCCGCTTCGGCCTGAAAAAATGCCAAATAAAAATAACCGTAGCGAACATGCTTCATCGGATAAGCCAATCGCTTTTTTTCCATTGCTTCCATTTCCCAATTGGCGCCGGCATTATCCACCACGACCTTTTTAACTTTTTCAACAATCGGAGCTACCTCATCTTCCGACAAAGTGCCCGGCACGACAAACAGCAATTCGTAATTTTGCATAAATTAATTAGTTTCTTTTAAGTGTGAATAATATATCAAAGACTCAAATAAATGTCAAGTGACAATAAAACCCGCCTTTTTCCATCAAAAGCGGGTTTAATAATCTAAAACACCTACTCGACATTCTTCACCACCACATTCACATGATCGGCGACCTGCGGAACAGTGCGGATCCAGGCCGGGGTGAATTTCAATTCCACGCTGCGGACATGGTCTAATGAAAGAAGATAGCGCCGAACTTCGTCTTTGGTCTTGCCGAAGAAAATTAATTTTTGCAATTGCTGGCTTTCCGGATTAAGACTCACCGCGCCCACGCCGGAAATTTTTAAATTCGCGGTTTTGTTTTCCAGATTATAATCAACCAAAGCCACCGCGGTTCTTAATTCATTTTGAATCAACAGCTCCGCTTCCCCGACCACGCGCTTGGCCAATTCATCGCTGGCCAGTTTGTCCGCTTCGGTCTGGTTGTAAAAAACTCCGATCATCTCCGCCTTGCCTGACAAAATAAATTCTTCCGCGTCGCTGCCCGCTTCTTTGTCCGCGCTGATTTCCTGCTTCACGATTTCATAGACCACGGCTGATTCCGGATGCAGAGCGGACAATTTTTCAACGCCGGCTTTTTTGAAATCCGCGGCCAATTCTTTTTCCGCCAATTTTAAATCTTCCTCCGTGACTATCCCAACCGTGCGCACGCCGCCAACCATCGGCTTTTCGCTTTTGGCGTAAATCATTGCTTGTTTTGCCGCGTTCAAACCCGGAATGGTAAATTTCGCCGGACCGATCTCGCTCTCGCGCCCTTCTTTATCAGCATAAACTTCCGCCGCGATTGTGCCTTTAGCCGGAACAACGACGCGATTTTTCAAACGAAACAACACGCTCTCGGGCGAAAGCAAACGCGTGGTGGCGACGAGCGCCTGGTCCGCGTCAGAATCATTATATAAAGTAACCACGCCCATTGCCACTGCTCCGACTTCTTTGGTTGATTCGGGTTTGTAAATTTTTTTTAATTCCACCGATGCCGTCTCCACAAAACCGATTTTGCTTTCGCCGCCTATCGCCATTACCGCGCTCACCTCCAGCGGTTCTTGGCCGGCGACCACGGTAATCGTCGCGCGTTTCGCGGATATAAAAATAATCACGCCGAGCAAAATCACCGTAAGCAACAAAAACGACAAGGCGATAAACTTGTATAATCTGACCGGCTGTTCAACCGCCAGACTGGTTTGTTTCGTGCGAGGGGTCATAAATTTAATATACCAATATACTAATTTACTAATGATACTAATGGTATACTAATACCCTTTGAAAAAAGATTAGTATAGCATTAGTATAATTAGTACTCTATTCGTATATTTGTATGTGTAATTATTCTATCACCCTAAATACTTCCTCAAGCGTCGTAACGCCCTCCAATGATTTCAGCACTCCATCCTGTGCCATAGTCACCATGCCGTCGGCGATCGCGGCTTTTTCTATCTCATATTCAGACACTTGACTGGAAAGAATCATCTGTTCCACCGCCGGATTCATCATAAAAATTTCGTAAATACCGATTCGGCCCTTAAAGCCTAACTGATTGCACGCTTCGCATCCTTTGCCTTCGTAAAAAATCAAATCTTTCTTTTTGGTTGCTTCTTGAACCGCCGGAGGCATATTATTAATAATTTCCTCAACTCTTTTTTTCATTTCCGCCGCCAGCTCAATTTTCTGCTTGCACTTTTCGCAAACCCGGCGCACTAAACGCTGGCCGATGACCGCGTTCAATGCCGGCGACAGCAAAAACGGCTTTACGCCCATGGACAAAAATCTGGGAATCGTGCCGGCGGCGTTGTTTGTATGAATCGTGGAAAACAACAGGTGGCCGGTAAGGGCGGCCTGAATCGCCACATCAGCGGTTTCCAAATCGCGGATCTCGCCGACCATGACAATATCCGGATCCTGACGCAAGATGGAACGCAGGCCGGTCGCGAAAGTATAGTTTTTACTGTGGTCAATCTGGCTTTGATTAATGCCGACTAATTTGTATTCTACCGGGTCTTCCAAAGTAATTATTTTCACCCCGGGCTTGTCTAAAACCTCCAAAATCGCGTAAAGCGTGGTGGTTTTGCCGGAACCGGTAGGGCCGGTGGTAATTACCATGCCATTCGGCCGTTCAATCTGTCGTTTTAATTTTTCAAACGCGTCGCCGTATAAACCGAGCTGTTCAAAATTCAATCCTTTACGCGACTGATCTAACAAACGCATGACAATGCTTTCGCCATAAACCGTGGGAATCGTTGACACGCGCACATCAATATCTCCGCCGGTTAATTTAATCGTGAATCGGCCGTCTTGCGGCTTGTCCGTGATATTTATTTTCAAAGCGGAAAATAATTTGATGCGGGAAACCAATTGTTTGTAAACTTCTTTCTCCAAAGTCGCCGCTTCCTGCAATATTCCATCCAATCTGACGCGGACAACGATGCGATCCGATTCCGCTTCCACGTGCAAGTCAGACGCATCCAATTTCATTGCCACGCCAAGGAGTAAAGTTACCAAATCAGTGGTGGAAGTTTTTTTCAATAATGCCTGAAACGAACTGAAATCCGACACGCTGGCTTTAACTTTTTCCAAATCTTCCGGTTTTACTTCCACGTCTTTGGAAATCGGTTTGATCACCGGCAACCGATTATATTGCTCCAAAACTTTATCAAAACTGTGTTGCGAGATGACATAAAGACCGCTTTCCGACCCTAAATTTTCTTCCATGCTCTTCAACCGCTCTTTAACTTCTTCATTCTCCGGATTAACCGTACCCAAACGAAACTCTTCGGTGGTGTAATAAAAACAAACCGTTTCCAAGCGTTCGGCATCCTCGCGCGGCATCTGACGCAAAGCTTCTTGGCTAATGGGAAATTTATCAAGATCAATGTGGGGCAGATTTAAAGAAGCCGCCAACCGCATCGCTTCCCGCTCTTTTTCTTTTACCGCCACCTCGCCCATTTTCTTGGAAAACTTGCCGGCAACATCGTTAACGGCGGAACCTGAAACCGGAGCGCTTTTCACGCCTTTGGATTTTTTTAACAAATCATTTATGGACGGTAAATCCCCCATAAATTATTTCTTGCGATAATTCAACCAATGTAAAACTCTACTTTTAATTCCCACATGATGCATGGCCATAAATAAATATGTCCAGACCGCGGTGGTGAATACCGTGAAAACCGAACCGACAAAAATCACAAACAACACAAAGAAAAACGCACCCGCGATCAAACCGGCGGTCCACAAATTGGGGTTAGCGGTCAACAACGCGATAAACCAAGTGATGAGCGTCGGCAAAAAAGTTATCATAAACCCAAGCGCCACGATCAAACCGACTGCGATGTTTAAAAACAACACAATCACGCCTACTTCAATTGACACCAGCCAATGATCTAAAAATAATTGCCACGCGTGTTCAATCGCTTTGCCCAAAGTTTTCTCTTCCACCACCACATAAGCGGCTGAATAAATAACCAAAAACGACATCACCATTCCCACGGCAGTGGCAAGGATGAAGAGTATTATAAATAAAACCGCGTCGCCAAAACCGCCAAGCAATAAAACATTGAGCGCCGCGATGCTGACAATCAAAACCAAACCGCAAAAAATCAACCAGCGAAAAACATTGATTGCCAGTAAACGCCAAAAATGTTTTACCCCCATATGCCAACAGCGCCCAACATCAGGTAAATTTTTCTTTCTAACGGAAAACGCTGTCGCTTCAATCAGCGCGCCTTGCGAAACTATGGCAACAAAAAACAGAAGCAGAAATATTCCGCCGACCGATACCACGAGCCAGCCGAGCCACACCCATGCGTCCAAAGGCATCTGCCACTCAACATCAGCGGTGGCGAACGCTTTTAAAATCGCCCAAATATTTCCGGCCAAGCCAAAAGGAGATAGCCGCGTGGCCGCGGTTAAACTGGTGCGGCTGACTAATTCCAAAAATCCCATTTGTCCGAGAAACGCGGCAAATATGCCGAATATCCACAAAGATTTATGTTGCCAAGCCAATTTCCAACTATGACTTAGAGCTTGACGGTAGAGAGGAGAGGACATAAAAAGATGCTTACAAGGCTGACAATGCTTAAAATGCTTACAAGGCATTGTGAGCCTTGTCGGCCTTGTTAGCTTTGTAAGCCTTCTTTATTAATTATACCACACTTCACAAACTCGCGCTTTCCGTTGGAATTTCTTCCGGAACAACTGCCGGTTCTTCAGTATTTAGTCCTCCAGTATTTGTTTCCTCCATATTCTCTGGTGGCAGTGTCTCATCGCTTGATGTGACGGTGTCTACCTCTGGTATAATATTTTCGACAACTTCCGTCACGAGCTCGACTGGTGTTTCCGGAACTTCCATCGGCGGCTCTTCAATATTGCTGCTGTCGACAGTCGCCCGCCGTTTGGCGATTACCATCCAATCAAAAGTCGCGTTACTAGCGCCATTGTTTAATTCTTTCACGGTAAATCCCTCATAACTTTTTTCCGTGACAAACACGCCGTTGGCTTCGCCCGTAAGCGTAACAGAAACTTTAATCAATGCGTCTAAATCAACGATTTCTTTATCAATCGCCGGCAATTCAATTTTCTTTACGCCGTTTTCCAATTGCGAGGAGCCGGAAAAAACCACTTCTTTATCTTGGCCGGATTGCAGACCGTACAACATTTTATCTCCTTGTTGTGTTTCAACTTTAATGACTAAATAACCCTCTTCGTCAATCATCCATTTTTCACCTTGGGATTTGATGGCTAACACATCCAAAATACTGCGGCCCAACAAATGCAAATTTAAATCATTGCCCCAGACTAGCTGTCCTGCTCCGTTTTGCGAAGTGTTTAATCCATTGATTGTCGCGTTGCCTGTTGCCAAACCTTTGTTAACCAAAATAGTAATCTTGCCATCGCCGGACGCCCATGGTTCCAACGCCATGCCGACCAAACCGGCGGAAACTCCGGCGTCAACGTCAAATCGCATGGCATACCCGGGTTTGGAAGCGGTAGTTAAATAATCGCCAACTTCAACCGGACCATTCTCATCGGTAATTTTTACTTTAACCAAACCGGCCAAAGCCAGAGGCGCACGGCCTTCTCCGGAAGCGCCCATGATAAACGCGCCGGTGTCTGAAATCACGCCCGCGACTTCTTTCATATTAATCGCGGAAGATTTTTTATAGTGATTATAATTTACTTTATCAACCACCAAAACATCGCCAGCTTCGGCAGTTTCACCGATAACCAAATTCACGTATTCAGCCACATCGCTAATACCGTAAGTGGCAGAGTTCGCGATAAAACTGTTTAGCGCGTAAACATTTCCCCCCGCGGAAATCGCCACTTTAGCCCTTCCACCGGAACCACTGCCGCTTCTAAACACCGCCAACATGCGATCGGTGCCGGAAGTCATAATCACGTCGCTCGCGAAATCAAAAGCGGTTGCGCCGGCGCTATCCGTAACATAAGAAATGAACGTGGTGGTGGCATTGGTGGCGCTGATTTTCAAACCGCCGGTAGTAGTATTGCCAAAAACTTTCAAGGTGCCCGATGCGGAAGTATTTCCGAAATTGTCAACATTAAAAATACCTTGATTGTAATTTGTTGTCTGCTTTAGAGTAAAGTCAGTTGAGTTAAGAGTGCTGGTGGTGTTGGAATTACCTGAAATGATCAAAGAATCCGGTAAGAGCTGCGCCCCAACTGCCGTTGTATCGCGATATAATATAACGGCGCCCGGAGAATTAGAGTTGACGGCATTAATAGACAAAACGCCTGCCCGCCTGCCGGCATCGCCAAGAGTCAAGGCCGAATAGCCCCGCAAAGTGACCTGTGCGCCACTGACAATCGCGTCTACTGTTGAAGAGGCAAATTTACCAATTACATTACTGCTGTCATCGTGCATCAACAAAGGCACGGCAGTCGTGGAAGAAGCTTTCAAAAATAACTGCGCGTTGCCGGTCGGCGCGACGCCCATAGCCAACGAACCATAAATCCGCGTTGTATCGCCGGCTCCCGCGTCAGAATCACCTAGAGTAGTATTGCCAAATGCAACCAAAGTGCCGGAGGCGGAGGTGTTGCCTGATGAATCAACAAAAAATGTCCCGACATTTTTGCTAGATATCTTACCTAAGATTAGAGTACTCGTAGTCAGCGTGGAAGTCGCTGAACCGTTGCCAGAAGCGATATTGCCGATAACTGTAAGTTTTTCTAGTGGATCTGATGTGCCAATTCCCACCTCAAACCCACTGTTACTTTCATCAAACAAAATTTTGACTTTATCAGAGTCAACCCTCATGACATTACTCACACCACTAATTATGCGAAATAAGCTTACATCATCTCCTCCACTGATATGAAGACTCCCGGATGTGCTCACATTACCATCAAGGTCAACAGAAAAAACGCCGGTGTCCGGACTAACTGTGGTAATACCCAAAGATAAAGAATTTTTGCTGATGGTCGTGGTCGCAGTGGTGCCATCGGAAATATTAATTGTACTAAGCTTACCATTAACTGTGATACTATCACTGACGCTGTCACCCAATACGATGCCATCATAAAATTTTGAAACTCCTGTCACTTGAAATGTCGATGAAGCGCGAATATCGCCGGTTATATTTAATAGATTGGAAAATGTTGAAGAAGCGCTGGAAATTAATCCACCTGAAGCGTAAATTATCCCAGTTGAAGTCACATTGCCAAAAGTCCTCAAAGAACCGGATGCGCTTATATCGCCTATAGAATTGACATAAAACTTTCCTAAATTAAAATTGGTTGCTTTGTTAGCTATCATGCTTCCATCGGCAACAAACAAAAATTTATCAGTACCACCGGTTTGAAAAGAAATTAAATTGCGATCAGCGCCGGTCCAAGTTGAAGTGCCGGAATTGAAAATAAAACCGGTTGAATTGCTGGCGTCCAATACGCGAGAAAGAAACGTTGAAGACGCTTGATTGGTAAATATATTAATGCCGCCGCCGCTCATAATCGTGGAGGTGGCTCTACCGCCGCCGATGGAGACATCTCCGGATAATTGAGTGTTGCCCCCGACATTCAACCCGCTGTTAATTAATAAATTCTGATTGAATTGCGCGAAATTATTTACTTGTAAACTGCCGGCTGATAGAGAGCCGACTTGCGCGTTGGAAATAGTCGCGCCGGAGATGTCAATGATTTCAAGAGCGTTGTCATCATAAGAAGCGACATAAGCATAATTGCCGGAAACAAACACCGAGTATGGGTTAGTCAGCAACGCATTGCCGGTGCCAGTTGTTAATGCGCTCTTATGAACTGGGGCAGTAGAGCTGGCTACGTAAACAATTTCCAAAGCATTGCTGCTACCGGAAGCAATGTAGGCATAATTGCCGGAAACAAAAACAGAATATGGCGCTGATAGCAGCGCGCCGCCTGAACCGTTGGATAAAGATCCGCTGTGTACGGGATTGGCGGGATTGGAAATATCAACAATTTCTAAAGCATTACTGATACTAGAAACAAGGTAAGCATAGTTGCCGGAAACAAAAACACTTGCCGGAGAATCCAATAACACGCTCGCGCTTTTACTGATTGACCCCTTATGCATAGGAGCGGCAGGATTGGAAATATCCACGATTTCCAAAGCGTCGCTGGTGCCGGCGGCAACATAGGCGTAATTACCAGACACATAAACCGCCGCCGGATCATTTAACAAAGCTCCGCCAGAGCCGTTGCTGATAGATCCCTTGTGAACCGGATTGGCGGGATTGGAAATATCAATGATTTCTAACGCATCGCTGATTGATGTAACATACGCGTAATTGCCGGAGACAAACACACTGTTGGGCGCTGACAATAACGCCCCACCAGAACCATTGCTAATAGAACCCTTATGAACCGGATTGGCAGGATTGGAAATATCAACAATTTCTAAAGCGCTACTATTCCTGGAAGCAATGTAGGCATAATTGCCGGAAACAAAAACAGAATATGATCCTGAAAGCGCCGCGCCGCCAGCGCCATTAGCGATGGAACCTTTGTGCGTCGGATTCGCGACACTGCCGATCGGATCAGCTCCATTGGATACATTCAAAGTGCCGGAAGTGGAAATATTTCCGGAAGAATTAACGTACGCGAGCGGTGTTCCGGCGTTATTCTGCCATTCCTGAAGATTGCCGGTTTGCGAACTGTTTCCGCGGATAACTAATAATTTGTTGCTCGCGGTCGTGCCCTCAACATAACTTTTTATACCAGACGGCACAGTAGAAGTGCCAACCCCGAACTGTCCGGCAGTAGTGGTGGCGACAAAAACTTTATTGCTAATAGTAAAATTCCCGCTGGAATCGGTCACCGGCACATAAGAACCTTGTCCACCAATCGTTGAGGTGGCTAAACCGGAAAGATAATCCGCGTTGAACGCGTAAGGCGAAGCAGTGATTCTCTTGCGCGGAGTCATTTCACTATCGCATCCGGCGCCCGCGCCGGAACATACGGTAATTCCAAGATAAAGCGCGCTACTATTAAACAAAGTTGGCGAGATGGCTGCTAAACTGGCAGAAGTGTCGCCAAGATTCACGGAAAAAATCCCGTTCGTAACCGTTACCGACGTGCTGGTAACCGAGGCGCAAGTGGAAGAAGCTGTGTATTGGCAAGATCCGCCGGTTGCCGCGTCATAAATTGTTAATTTAACATAGTATGTCCCATTGCTGACAGTATTTCCGCTGGCATTGGTTAATTTGCCTTGAAAAGTGATCTGCTGATTGCCGGCTTCAGCTGGTGTTGCTGCCAAAAAAAATAAAAAAATAAAAACCATTCCTACTGCAAAACCAGTGGTTTTATTCAGCCACGCTTTTCTTTTTTTGTCTATATTTTCCATGCTCTAATTATACCACGATTAAGTTTATTTTTTAATCTGTTTTATCTACTTTATCCACCGTCTGATTATCCTTCACCAAATTAGCATCAACACCAACTGACGCGACCGGTTCTGAACTGTTTTGTAAATCAATTGTTTCGCTTTGTTTCTTTTCATAACCATCTTTTTCATAACTGACATAATATTTGTTGCGGCCGACCAAGAAACTATAGCGGCCGGTCTTGTCAGTTACTTGCGTTTCCAAAAGCTTGTTATATTGCTGGTCAAAAATACGCGCCACAGTCCGCGCTAACGGCCGGCGCGTCTTCTCATCATAAATAATACCCCAGCTCTTTGGTTTTTGCGGGATGGCCAATCGCAAGAAAATGGCGTAAAACACCGCTTGCGCCGCTAACAGACTGATTGTCAACACGCTCGGCACCCAAACCGCGAAGCCCAAAGCTAACAGCAGGCTTAAAATACTGAAAAAATGCTGAAGCCGCCGCCAAGCCAATCGCCCGACCAACTTCCACAACGGCGGTTCTGAACCTAAAGGATCCAGGGGAATGTTGGTGGTGATGGCCACGCCAGCTTCTTTAACTTCAACCGGCTCGCCATGATACAAATCAAGAAACGCGCCGTCGTCTTTAACCGCGCCGAGAAACGCGGAAGGAAATTTAAATTGATTGGCGCTGGTTTCCAAACGATAAGAACCGATTGCCGGAAAAAAAACATAGCGGCCGTGGCTGTCGGTAACGCGAGTTTGAATTATCCGGTTGGAATTTACGTCCACCAAACGCACGATAATTAAATCTAACGGTAATTTAGTGAGGGAATTGTAAACCACGCCCCAACCGTAACGTTTGCGCCGTTTGATTAACAAAAAGGGCTGGGTAAACAAGAAGCGCAAATACCCCAATAACTGTGCCCAACCGACAACGACCGCGGTTCCGACAGCTGCCGCGCTGGCCACAACCGGAGCCGCCACATCTTTCGCCACTTTTTGCGCTTCCGGATTATTGGCGATCTCTTGAACGGTCTCAACCGCCTGCCGCGCGCCGGAATTTATTTCCTTA
>JACRPD010000004.1:0-7224 GCA_016214105.1 Candidatus Magasanikiibacteriota bacterium | reverse complement strand
TTTCTTTGAAAGAAGCGCTGCTTGTTCGCCCAAATTTTGCGCCACATTTGAAACATTTTCCGCCAAGGTCGCCTCGGGATTGATAACATCTTTGATTTTTGGCGGCAGATATAGTAATTCCGCGGAACTATTAATTACCACTCCGGTCGCGTTAATATTGATTTCCTCCGGAGAATATCCGACTTTTTCTATTCGCAATAAATACTTGCCGGATGGAACCGTAAATCCAAATGTTCCATCCGCGCTGGTGGTTTGCGGATTATTTTGATAAAAAGAAGCCGCTGGCCAAAGCTGGTTTTGAAAATACAAAGAAACCTTCGCGCCGGACAAAAAATTTTTCTGTCCGTTCTTTTTTTCGTAAATTTGTCCGTAAGAAACTGTTTGCAGTTGCCAATTAAAAACACCGACGGTTTGATCAGCGAACTTAACTGATAACACGGCCGGATAATTTTCCGGAATGGCTGGCGCCACAAATTCCGTTTGCCACATTTGCTTTGACGCTGAAAAATTAAATAAATACGAACTGTTGGCAACTGATAAAATAATTGATTCTATTTCTTTTTCCGCTTTACTGTTTGGCAAAGCGACGCCGACTTCCGAACCGATCAAAACATTGAATTGAAAACTGGCCGGCGCCACTATCTGCCCTTTGGCCGCGCTGAAAATAAAATCATCAAACTGCACTCCTCCCACCGACTCATTACCACCGCTAGCGCCTGGGCTTCCAGGCTCGCCGGCTGCCGGCGGAGTCTCGCCTGTTGGTGTTTCGCCATCTCCTTCTCCAGGCGGCAAAGTTTCATCCGGTTCAGGAACTACGGGCAGTTCTTGGCCGACCTGCGGAGTTGCTGAGGCAATCGCGCCCGAGGCGTAATTGCCGTATTTATCCCCGGCAAAAGCTGTGTAATAATAAGTAGTGCCATTTGCCAATCCCTGGTCATCAGTCGCGGAATCGGCCTGGCTCGGCGCGCCTTTAGCCATTGGAAACACCGACCCATCATTAATATTACTCGGAAAACCGTTTGTCTTTCTCACGATTATCACGCCGTCAAAATCGCTATCCGGCGGATTCTGCCAGCTTAAACCGATTTTTTTATCGCCGGCAGCGGCGCTGAAACCGCTGACATTTGCCGGCGGTGTTGTGTCATTCAAGGTTTTAAATGTGCCGATTTGCGCGCCATTAATCAAACCAACGGCTTGATTTCCGCTGGCGTCAGCGGAAATAACTTTAAAATAATAAACGGTATTGGGAGATAAATTCGCGAGAGAAATTTTATGGCTTACCGTTAATGTTGAGTTGGCTGACAACTGGCCCAATTGATTCGTCAATCCATAAGCAACCTGCGAATCCGCCGCCTCGTCCGTGTTCCAAGAAATCTCCGCGGAAGCTACAGACTCTTTTACCGAAATAGCGTCTATTTTTGGCGGCGTGATGTCTGCCGGCTTTGGCAGAGTCGTAGCCGAGGAAACATTTGATAATGCCGATACATTGCCTGCTTCATCAGAAGTTTTTAAAGCAAAATAATATTGTGTGCCGGCTGATAAGTTAGAAACGACGACTGATTGTAATGCCCCGGCAATTTGCGGAGTTGGCGCGTTAGTGATTGCTGTCGCGTCAGACCAATTTGCGTCAGTGATATTTGAAAGCGAATAACGGATGTCATAAGCTGACGCGGTGCCGCTACCGCCATCATCACCCGGCGCGGTCCAACTTAAAGTAATGGAAGAGCCTGTAGCTGAACCAGCGGATAAATTTGATACTGCCGCCGGAGCGATTATGTCTGCGGGCGGTGGCGGTGGAGGTATGGGTGGTTCTGGCGGTGCCGGCGGTTCATCGCCGCCACCGCCTCCTCCACCACCGCCGCTGCTGCTCTGCGTTGGCACTGACGCGGAAACATCAGTCGTCCCGCTGGTTGAGGTGGTGGAAGCTAAAACCGGCAGGGCCAAAAAACCAGCTAATAATAGTACAACGATCAACCCGCGCGCGCGCCGCCGGGCCATTTTAAAAATCACTCCGCCTAAAAGTAAAATTAAAATTAATCCCAAAAGCGGGCAAAGCGCCATTATTCTCCCAAAAAACTGTAAAATTCCTCTGACTCTGCGGCAAAATTGATTGTCCTTTAGGATTAATCGGCAATCGGGCGATGGTTTTGCCCCGCCAATTCACAATCTCAATCATTCCGCCAATTTTTAAGTGTACATTGCCATCATTTTGCAATCGTAAAACAAATTCAACCAACTGATTTTTAAATGTATTTTGAAAAGAAATAATTTTAGTGTCTTCTTTTGTCTCTCCTTTTATTTTGAACAAAAAAAGCGTGCCAATGCGCGACGCTGTCCCGATGCCGGCGTCTTCCACCGGCTTTTCCGACCACAACAAAGCCGCGTAATGCCCGCCTGGTTCGGCCGCGTCCGGTATTTTTATTTTAAGTAAAATCTCTGTTTGTTCACCTGATTTTAAAGCTATTTTTTTAACCGGCGGGATGATCCAGCGCGCCGCGCCAAACAGATCGGCGTCGCCTAAAAATTGCGGCGCCGGCGTATTTTTCTGCGGTTTAAAATTTTCCGTCCGCGAATAAACTGTCAATAATTGATCGGTCTCATTAAAGAGATTTATTTTCTGCACCAACGACTCGCCTGGTTCAGCTTCAACTTCGATCAACGCCGGCGACAAAGAAAGAGCCACCGCTTCTCGCACGCCGACAAAAAAAAATACCGTGGCAAAAAATACAAAGCTTATTTTCCAAAAACTGCGCGGCATAGTTTATTTTAATAATTCGCGGTAGTGGTGAAAGTAACCGTGTGGCCGTAAGAACCGGCAACAGTGGTTCCGCTAATCGCGGCTTTGTAAGTAATCGTGGTCTGCTCGCTAATGGCAATAGTGGAAGTGGTGGCAATAGTTTTGGCGACGCCAGTGATTGAAGTGTCGGTACTGTTAAACTGTCCGGCCGCGCCTGACGTGCTGATTCCATATTCTTCACTGCCTAAAGTTACGGCGCCGTCGGAAACGTCGTTGATATCATCACTGCCAGAACGCAAATTTCCATCTTCGATAATCGTGGTTGTATACCCTGTTGGCGAATTGGTGGTAACAGTTAAAATCTGGCTGGCGCTGTTGACAGCGCTGGTGGATAGGGAGCTCAAAGCCACCGAGTTGGTTGACAGCGTGGCTGACAAAGCCACGCCGGAAGCCGCGGCCTGAAATCCAGCCTCAACAATGTAATTTGTGCTGGCGCTTTGCGTGTCATTAACGCCTGGCGCTTCGCCAAAACTGCCGGAGACTTGATAGTTGGTGGAATTAACCAAATCTCCGCCGACATCCACCGTATCCACCTGCAACTGAAAATTTTCTGAAGACATAGAAGCCGACCCCGCGTTTAGGGGAAATACCACCAAAGAAATCGCGACACATAAACAAAAATATAGGCGCATAGTGCCTATATTATAACAACAGTAAAGCCACATTGCAACCTGCCTGCCGGTAGGCAGGTGCGGCTCTACTGTTGTCATCCCATCTGTTCCGCCACCTCTTTGGCGAAATCGGAAGATTTCTTTTCCAACCCCTCGCCGAGTTCAAATCTGACAAAACGACGGATGCTGATTTTCTCGCCGATCTCCGCCGCTTTCTCAATTAAAAGTTTCTCTATGGTTTTGGTTTCATCCTTAACAAACGCCTGGTTCAACAAACAAACCTCGCCATAATATTTTGACATCTTGCCTTCAACAATTTTTTCTATCATTTCCGTTGGCTTGCCTTCGTTTTTCAATTGCTCGCGGTAAACATTTTTCTCTTGTTCTAAATCTGACGCTGAGACATCCGATGATGCTAAATACTTTGGATTTGCCGCCGCGATTTGCATGGCAATATCGTTGACTAATTGTTTAAACTGATCTGTTTTGGCGACAAAATCAGTTTCACAATTTACTTCCACCAAAACGCCGATTCGTCCGGCGCCGTGGATATAGCTCGCCACCAAACCCTCGGCCGCGATTTTATCCGCGCGCTTGGCCGCTTTCAAAATTCCTTTCTCGCGCAAAATCTGCGCCGCCTTCTCGGTGTCTCCATTAGATTCGTCCAGCGCTTTTTTGCAATCCATCATCCCCGCGCCGGTTTTTGCGCGGAGCGCCGCGATGTCAAAAGAAGTAAATGTCATAATAAACAATTTAGCAATTTAGCAATCGTCAATAATATTTCACTAATATTTTTTTAATATCTCGCTAATATCTTCGTCGTATTATTTTTTCTCTATCGCTCCAATCACCTTCGTCTTCTCCCATTCGGCTCTGCCGGTTTTAATCGCTTCCGCCACTAATCCGACAATCATTTTAATTGAATTAACCGCGTCGTCGTTGGCTGGAATCACCAGTGTCGCCTTGTTTGGATTAGCATTGGTGTCAGCCACGCCGACAATTGCGATGTTCATTTTATTAGCTTCAGCCACCGCGGTTTTTTCTCGCTGTAAAGCCGGAATAAATAGAGCGTCGGGAAGTTTGGCCAAGCTGGAAAGCCCGGCTAGTGTTTCATGCATGGTTTCCAATTTTTTCGCGAAATCTATCTGCTCTTTCTTGGTATATTTCTCCCACTCTCCGCTCGCCTGCTCGGTCTTCATGGTGTTGTATTTTTGGATTAATTTTTTGAGTTCGCTAAAATTTGTTATTAAACCGCCGAGCCAGCGCGATACCAAATACGGCATACCGCAATCAATCGCCGCTTGTTTGACAATTTCGCGCGCTTGCGGTTTGGTGCTGGCAAATAAAATAACCTTGCCTTCCGTTGCCATTTTTTGAACTATCGCCAAAACTTCCTCCAACTTGGCGCGGGTCTTTTCCAAATCAATCACATGAACGCCGTTGCGCTCCCCGAATATATATGGATCCATCTTGGGATGGCGCCGTGAAATTTGGTGTCCGAAATGGACGCCGGACTGCAGCATTTCCAAGATGCTGGGTAATTTAATCATAGGTTTTTCCTTTATCCCGCCATGGCGGGATTTGCCTCCTCCCCGCCAACCCCGAAGTGATCCGGGACAGGAAAAAGTGTGGGGAGTGAGAGATAAATAAACTGGCGATATGATAAAACAACAGCGAGAAAAAGTCAAGAGGCTAATTAAATATACTAATATACGAATAGGGTACTAATAATACTAATGCTATACTAATTTTGATAAAGAAAGTATTTGATATTACGCAACTTCAACGCACATTTGTATAGCATTTGTATAATTCGTAAATTAGTATATTGGTATGTTATGTGATAAAATATACCCATACTTAAAACTTAACCCAACCTCTTATGTCAAAAGAAAAACTCGGCTTTGACCGCGTGCGTAATATTTTTTTCTTCGGTCTGATTATTATTCTGGCAGTTTCGTTATTATATGTTATTCGTCCGTTTCTTTATCCGGTCTTCTGGGCCGCGGTAATCGCGATGCTGTTTCATCCGCTGTATGAACGGCTGGATAAATATTTGAAACTGCCAAGTTTAAGCGCTTTGTCCACTTTGGTCTTGGTGGTGATTATAATCTTCCTGCCATTAACACTGCTTTCCACTTTATTGATAAACGAATCTGTCGGCCTATATCAAACCGTGTCGCACTGGAATTTCAGCGCGCAGTTGCAAGACGCGACGCAAAAATTAAATAATACTCCGCTGGCTCCGATTTTAGACGATGTCCAAAGCGAATGGGGCAGTTACGCGGCTGACGCGGCCAAGACCATCAGTATTTTTTTGTTTAATAATATCAAGAGTATCACAGAAAATTCTTTGCGATTTATTTTCATGCTCTTCATAATGTTCTACTCTTTATTCTATTTTCTAAAAGACGGAACGAAATTGTTAAAACAAATTATGCATCTCTCGCCACTTGGCGACGAACACGAAATAATGCTGTATGAAAAATTCCGCTCCACTGCCCGCGCCACGTTAAAAGGCACGTTTATCGTCGGCGGCGTTCAGGGTGTTATCGGCGGAATCCTCTTTTGGGCGACCGGCATTGAAGGCGCTTTGATTTGGAGTATCATTATGATAGCTTTCGCGACCATTCCCGCGATTGGTCCGTCAATCATTTGGTTCCCGGCCGGTCTCATTATGCTGGCATTGGGAAATTTTTGGCAAGGTTTGATTATATTGTTGGTTGGATTTTTTATAATCAGCACGATTGACAATCTCATCAGACCAAAACTGGTGGGCAAAGACATTCAAATGCATCCGCTATTGGTATTATTTTCAACCTTGGGCGGTATATTCTTATTTGGCATTTCCGGCTTTGTCATCGGCCCGGTAATCGCCTCGCTGTTTGTCGCAGTGATGGCGATTTACGACCATCATTATCGAAATGAATTGCAAAATAACTGATGACAAAACACAAAATTCAGTTAACATAACACAAAAACAACCCACGAGGATTGTTTTTGGTTGCGCTTTTTATTTCTTAACTATTATATCTCCGCGGCGGATCTTCAAAAGTTATGACCGGCATCTGATTTATTACATGAAAAGGAATGTTAAGCTCTTCTTTATAAACCACATCCACGGCGCCAAAATACGCTTGAGTGTAATCAAAGCCTAATGCCACGGCCGCTTGTTTTACTGTTTCCTCATCATTACTTTCTATTTCCACAAATGGTTGCAAACCGGGCCAAGTGTCAATGGTAACTTGTGTATTCATAAAATTCCACAGTTCTCGTTTAGTTTCCTGATATGATTTGTGCCGCGCGCCAATCGCTAACAAAAATTTCGCCCCTTGTTTGTAATTATCTATTTTTAATTCAACTTCTTTTTGGTTCTCTATCTTATCGCCATCCACCACTTTCAAACTCATTGTCACCCCATCAGCTTCCTGCCGCACTCTCAACCAACCGCCTTTTATCGGCAATGGCGGATCAAACACATCCCTTTTCAGCAATGTTTCCGGATAAACTAAAACCGCGCCCGCTTCTTTCAACCGACGCCGCATGTCGTCTTTATCAATTTTTAAAAATGTCGCTTCAAATTCGGTATGCATAGAAATGTGCGGGTGAGAGGACTCGAACCTCCACTCCCTTTCGGGAACATGCTCCTAAGGCATGCGCCTAAACCAATTCGGCTACACCCGCAAATATTTTTCAGCTAGTTGAAACTTCCTTTCTAAGTAGATTAAACCCCAAAACATTCCAAAAGTCAAGTGTGTTAGATTCATCCAGCTAAAAAATTCATCACTAATTTTATCATTATATCTTTTTGTTTTG
>JACRPD010000003.1:7795-9228 GCA_016214105.1 Candidatus Magasanikiibacteriota bacterium | reverse complement strand
TTTACCGCCAAATTCACTACTACAACACCAAAAGAATACACAGCCGACTCAAAACGACACCCCAGAACTTCTACCTAAAAGTCACATCCAGATAACAAAGAACACCTATCCACAGATGTCTACGAAAAGGGGTACTTGACAACGCGAGAAACTCCTCGGCGACCTCTCATCTCTTGAACGCCCCGCGAACGTCACCGAGGTGTTCGAACCCGCCCGGGCCGTGGTTCTGGCGCTGAACCAAGCCAAGAAGCGGTTCCTCGCCGCAGATGATTCCGGAAAGCGGCTTATTGTCCAATCTGTCTGTTCGAACCCCGTGCTGCTCGACAAGAAACTGCTCATCACAGCACAAAAACCCTTCGCCTTGATGGGCGAAGGGCAGAGGATTCCGATTGCGTACCGCCAAGGGGAATCGAACCCCTGTTACAAGGTTGAAAACCTCGTGTCCTAACCACTAGACGATGGCGGCATTAATACTTTTATTGATTAATCTTTCAATCGCAGTTCTACTTTTCCATCCTTTTATTTGATACTCTCTTTTTTTTTCTATTCTTCGTGTGTCAAAATTTTCAGTGAGCATTAATTTAAAGGGCAATTTATTTTTAGTCGTTTTTACTCTTTTTTTTTCTTTCTCTTTCAATCGTTGTTTTAGATTTCCTGTACTGCCAACATAATAAGAGCCATCCTTCAAATTTAAAATATAAATATTATACATAAAACCTCGTGTCTGCCGATTTCGGCTTCGGCCGAAATCGAGCATCCTCGATTCCGCTCGAAGCGGAATCGGGACTAACCACTAGACGATGGCGGCTTGTTTTGTTGGGGAAATTATAAAATAATTTTACCAATAAGTCAAGTGTAAATAAAACCCCGTCCTGAGCTTATCGAAGGGCGGGGTCTCTTCTGCTTACTTTTAAAATAAACAAAAGGGATTGGAGCCGAAGCGGGAAGGATTGCTTCGGCTGTGAAAGAGCGGGTTGGATTTAGTCTGGGATGCCGTCCCCATTTTTGTCCGGGTCGCAGGCATCACCCAGACCGTCGTTGTCCGTGTCGGTTTGGGCCGGGTTGGCTTTGACCCAGCAGTTGTCCTGCCCTGTACAGAATTGCCCAGGGTAGATTTCTAGATTTTGCTTGTCTCCTGGGTCACAGATTCCGTCGTTATCAGAATCCATGTCTGACCCCTTATCCTGCTTGCCGTCCGCGTCGGTGTCCCATTGACTGCAGTCGTCGTTGGGGTTCACACCCCAAACAGGGTTGAAGCATCCCAACTTGATATCACACAAGTCAAGGGTGCAGTTCTTCCCATCACTGCAGTTTTTTGGAGCACCTTTGTCGCACTTGCCCTGCGAGCAGACATCGCCATCAGTGCAAGCGTTACCATCATCGCAGGGGTTGGAGTTGTTGATGTGCTTGCACTCTGTGACCGCGTCGCACGA
>JACRPD010000003.1:0-7706 GCA_016214105.1 Candidatus Magasanikiibacteriota bacterium | reverse complement strand
GTCGCACGAGTCCGTGGTGCACGGGTTAAGATCGTTGCAGTTGAGCGGTACGCCTGACTTACACTGTCCGTTCTGGCACGTTTCCGCGCCATTGCAGACCGTGTCGTCCGCGCACGACGTGTCGTTGCTGACAGCCGAATGCTGACAGCCGACAGCCGAGTCGCAAGAGTCCGCGGTGCAGACATTGGAGTCATCGCAGTTTGGAGCCGCGCCGCCGACACACTTGCTGTCCTTGCACGCGTCGTTCGTGGTGCACTTATTCGTATCATCACAGTTGCCCATGAGACCGAAGTGCACGCACTCGCCGCTGGACTTGATGCACGCGTCGCCGGTACAGGGGTTGAGGTCATTGCATCCAGCGTCTGTCTTGCAGCAGCCGTTGATCGGTTTGTACACACAACCCTTGGATGGGTCGCACGAATCCGCGGTGCAGATGTCGCTGTCATCACAACTGGTAGCAGGATGCTGGCAGCCGATGGCGGAATCGCACGAGTCGTTGGTGCACAGGTCAGAGTCGTCGCAGTCAACGACTTTCCCAGCACACTCGCCCTGCGAGCAGATGTCACCCATAGTACAGGCGTCGCTGTCGTTGCAGGGGTTAGAGTTGGGTTCGTAGACGCAATCGTCCACGGAGTCGCACAAGTCGTCGGTGCAGACGTTGAAGTCGTTGCAAACGAGTTTTTGACCAGCAACGCATTTGTTCGCGTCGCAGGTTTCCACTCCGTTGCAGACGTCTTCGTCATCGCACTCAGCGTCCACTTTGCAGCAGCCACTGATCGGCACGTACACGCATCCCTCGGTTGCGTCGCAGAAGTCCTTGGTGCAGACGTCGGAATCATTGCAATCCACTTTCTCGTACTGGCACTTGTTGCCTTTGCACGAATCAGTAGTGCACTTGTTTCCGTCGTCGCACTGAGAATCATTGACGCATTCGCAGGTGTTGTTGTGTACGCATTGGCCATCCACGCATGAGTCGTTTGTACACGTGTCAGAGTCGTCGCAGTCAGCGGCTTTTCCCACGCATTTGCCTTGGACGCAGACGTCGTCGTCAGTACAGACGTTTCCGTCGTCGCAGGGGTTAGAGTTCGGCTCATGCACGCATTCATCCGCGTCGTCACAGTAGTCGTCAGTGCAGAGGTTGTTGTCGTTAAGACAGATACACGGCGGTTGAGATATCTCTTCCGTCGTTTCCGCATTTTGAATGACGTCATTTCCAACTTCCGCAGTCGCAGTTCCTCCGTCATCGTTTTGGCCGGCGCCGTTGTCGCCGGTCGTTACAACATCTGTGGTCGAAGTTGGAGTATCGGTTCCGATGATGACATCTTGAGGCAACGGAATGATTATTCCGTCATCTCCGTTCGCGTCGGTTTCGTCGTTCCCCGTCCCACTGTCCGTAGTGTCCGGACTTGGATCGGGGTTAGCGATGGATGTGTCAGCTCCGTTGTCGGCAGTATCGCTACCGCCAGCATCCGGCGCGTCAACGTCAACGCCACCACAGCCGATAAGCGGCTCGTAGACGCACTCGTTGCCATCGTTGCAGAAGTCCTTAGTGCAGGGGTTGTTGTCGTCAGGACAAAGGCAGGGCAGGGGAGTTGTCTCCTCTTCCGCTGTTTCTGCGTCCTTGCCGACATCATCGCCATCAGCACTTTCGGTTTCCGCGACTTCTGTGTCGTCCCCGGTTTCGTTTTCTGTCTCTGTTCCGTCATCGCCACCAGCTACCCCGTCGTCTCCGACAGGCGTGTCTGGTTTGCTGTCGCCGCCGTCAACTTCCGCCGTTGCGTCAGAGGTATCCGTTGTGTCAGGACTGGAATCGTGAGTGTCTGGCTGCGGATTGTACGGGTTGTCAGGAGGCGGGGATGAGTCCGTGTTGGATTCGTCGTGGTTGGTGTCGGGTGGCGCGTTCAGAGAGAATACGTCCGCGCCATTGTTCTTGTTCGGAGGGGTGTAATCGAAGCCGCACCCCATGTTGATAAAAAAAAGCACCGAGAACATGACGAACATCGTGGCCAACATGGCCTTCTTCAGAGTCTCCATCGCACACCTTGCCTTTCTTGTATTGAATTGCGAAACAGGCAAGACTCGCCAACATGGCGAGTCCAATCTATTGTAAAGAGCGTATCCTTCCTCTTGCCAATATACCTGATTTGGGTATAAATTGACAGATAATTATACCACAAAAAAGCCCTCTTGTCAAGGGCTAAATGCGTATTTTTGGCTGAAATTACCAATTATCACGTATTATGGAACACATAACATGGAACAACTGGCGAGTGTGTAGGTGTGTAAGTTGGTAAGTAAATAAGTGGCTGACTTAATTAACTTACACACTTACTAACTTACAAACTTACTTACTTGAATCACTCACTCACCTTCGTCCCTTTCTCTCTTCCAATCAAATCATACGGTAAAGAAGTATCCAAATCAGGCAGAGTATCTATAATTTTTTCTTTAATAAAGTCATCAGTTGCTTCCAGTTTAATATTTTGTAAAATTATCGGCGCGGTTCCAACTTGTTCGTCGGTTGGTGTTAGAGCCAATTCAAAATAAATACCAACGGTTTGCCGCGGCGCGAGCGAGTTAAGCGACCATGAAATTGTTTTAGTTTTTTCATTGAAATTTACGCTGCTGCCATGGCTTACACTGCTTTTGTTAGTCCAAGCGACATATTCAGGAAGTTGAGCGGCTAGATGTAAATTCGTTGCCTTGCTAGTGGTGTTGGTGATTTTTAACAGCGCCCAATATTTTGTTTCTTTGCCGACTTGCGGCGAGAGCGGACCGCGGCCGAGTTGGTCGCCGTCAGCGGTGAAGTAACGTACCTCGCCGGCTAGATCCAAGTTTGTGCCGATTTTTATTTCCGGAGCCGAAGTTTTAGTTTGATAAACAACGCCGGACAGTTCATTAAGATCAGCTTTTAATTCCGGATTGAGTTTTAAAACCAGATCCACGCCAGCAACCGGCGATTCCAGAATCGGAATTTTTATTGTTAAATTTTTTGTCTGATTTCTTGCCAAAACCAGCAGTCCGGCGTTATATTTAGAATTAATGGTAAAGATTTTGTTTTTATAACTGCCATTGTTTAAGTTGGCCAGTTTGTTCGTGTTTATGATTTCATTTTTAATTGGTAGCGCTATTTCCAAATTATTTAAATCAATGTCGCCGTTATTGGAAACAGACAAGTTGAGTTCAGTCGTTTGCCCCGGCTGGGTTTTTTCAGATTGATTAATCCAGTATGATTGGATGGAAATCCGCGGGTGTAAAACCGAAAAGTTTTTTTCAACAGTGTTTTGGGCGATTTTGATGCCGTTTACTTCTATTGATGGCGTTAGTTTTAATGCCGCGGCTTTGATTTGTTCCGGCAGATTCGTTTTTAATTCGGCCGAAAGATTGGCCGTTTCATCCGGTTTCAGTTCTCCAAGTTTCAATTGGTTGTTTTCTACCACCCCCTTATCGGTTTTTAATTCCACTAGGGATAGTCCGGCAGGAGACGCGAGCGGTAGAGTAATATTATTTAACTCCCTTTTGCCGTCATTAGTTAAAATTATTTTAATCGGAGTTGATCCGGCGGCGATAAGTTTTTCCGGTGCGTTGATTCCAACTTTTAAAACCGATCCGCGCTGGAATTGGAACAAGGGAGTGGATTTTACTTCTTTGTTTGTTCGGCCTTCTTGGGTATATTCTAAAATCGCGGTGATTTTACTTTCAACACCCGGTGTGTCGTAAAACCAGCCGCTGATTTTCGTTTGGCCTTGTTGTTCGGGTGATAAGTCAGCAAGAATAAA
Organism: Candidatus Magasanikiibacteriota bacterium; assembly: GCA_016214105.1. GTDB lineage: Bacteria > Patescibacteriota > Patescibacteriia > Magasanikbacterales > UBA922 > 2-12-FULL-43-12. The sequence continues at coordinate 3,927 of JACRPD010000003.1, read as the reverse complement.
TTTGCGCTCCGCGTGGTTAAAAGATTCTTTCGGTTCTGTTGCTTCAATAACAAAGCTCGCCGGCAGGTTAATTGTTAAAGACGGAGAAATAATTCTGATATCGCTCTTATTTTGGTAGGCAATAGTGTAAGTGATGTAGCCGCCACTGATAATTTTGGCGTCAGGGGAAGATGTGTTGATTGATAAAAAAACTAAATTTGTAATAGTTGGATCGTAAGTAAACCAAAAAATTGTTGCAAACAAAAGAATAACAGCAGACAAAAGCAGTCCCATGTCAAACACAAAAAGTTTTTTAGCGTGTTCAAAATTAAGGTGGTATTTGTCTTTATAATGCAGTTCAAGAAAATGAATCGGCGACAGCAAGAAAGCCAAGAACCATTTGTGGGGTTTGTGAAATAGGCGGTCTTTCGTTAAGTGTGTTTCAACAAAACGCATAAGTAGCTAGTATTATATCTTGTTAAGACAAAACATACAAAATCCGCCTATTGAGCGGATTTGTTTTCGACCCGGTTAGCTTCTATCTTGGGGATAACTTTCGGGCTAGGGGAGTATAGTGTGTTCTTTATTTTCCACTTATCCACATACTGCCCAATGCCTTGTTTGTCCAGCTTGTTTTTTAGTGCTGTCTTTGCCTGGGACCAGCGTACCAAGCTTTCAAAATTCACTTTATAGCGTCCGCCAACGACAATATAGGTTAATTCTTGATTAGCAATGGCGCGGCGGATTGTCTGCTGATTTAAGCCAAATAATTTGGCGGCCTCTGAAATAGACACCCGGACCATCTGTTTTTGGCTGTTTTTTGTCTTTATTTCCATCATAGAAGTATAGACTATTGTATACTATTGTAAATTATTCACTCAAAAATGTCAAGAATAGCCCACTAATATCGACCACTAATGACACTAATGTAAAAAAGCTTGTAAAAGATATCAAATTGGTTAGATAATAAAAAATAGTATAGACTGTTGTATACTATTTTTGTATTTTAGGTTAGCCAAGAAACCAGAGAGATTTCACGAAAGTATAGAGTGTTGTATACTTTGGTGATAGTAAACAGGTGCGTAAGTTCGTAAGTGTGTAAGTACACGTGTTGTCGGGCATCAATTTTAGAGTATGAAAGTAAACACAAACTTACACACTTATAAACTCATTTACCTATTCACTCATTTTTCAGAATTCTCCTTGTATTTTACAACAAACTTTGTTATACTATCCTAATTACAGTATCTGGCTCCCCCGCGGGGGTTAATTTTTGTTATAAATTAAGTTGTGGATAAAGTGATGTTGTGGTGAGGTAGTGTGGTGGTAACAGTGATGGCGGGTGTAACATTTTTGTATTATCTACGTCTTAATATTATGAAGGACGTGATGAACGAAAAGTTGCTGCTATATAAAGTAAGAATAAAAAGAGATCCGGAAGCGTACGGGTTGCTTTATGATTTATATGTGAAAAAGATTTATCGTTTTATTTTCTTTAAAATCAGCAGCCGTGAGGAAGCGGAAGATTTGACCAGCGAAGTATTTTTGAAAGCTTGGAATTATTTGGTGGAAAACAGCGAACAAGAGATCAGAAGTTTCGCGAGCTTTATCTATCGTATAGCAAGAAATTTAGTGGTTGATTTTTATCGTGAAAGGGCGAAACGATTGCCGGAGTCGTCATTAGACGCGGTGGTGGAAACTTTGGTGGTTGAAGATGTTAGTGGTGAACATCAGTCAATGATTAGCGGGGAAGTGGAAGAAATAATGAAGACTCTAAAAAAAATGAAATTGGAATATCAAGAAGCCGTGTTATTACATTATATAGAAGAGTTATCAGCCGGGGAGGTGGCGCGGATTTTGGGGAAAAGCCAAATCAATGTCAGAGTAACTTTGCACCGCGCGCTCAAAAAATTAAAAGAGCTTTTGGAGAATAAATAAAATATGTCCAATATCCTCCTCAAGACACAATTGAAAACAATCAAAGAAAAAAATGATCGGTTAAATCCAGATTCGGTTTGGGTTGCGCGAAATCGGGAGAAATTGATGTCGCAGATAAATAATACGGTTTCCGAAGACAAACCGCGTTTTAGGTTTGACTATGTTTGGCAGGCGATTAATATCTTTGTGCCGGGCCGTTTGGCATATACTGTAGTTCGTCCGGTAGCCGTTTTCACCTTGGTTGGCGCGATAGCGACTAGCGGTTGGATTGCCAGCGTAGGCGCGACGCAAAATTGTTTGCCGGGCGAGGTTTGTTATGGGGTGAAGTTGGCTGCGGAAAAAACTCAAGAATTGGTAACATCAGTCGCGGGCGCTAAAAATCAGCAAGCGCAGATGTATTTGGAATTTGCCACTCGCCGGGCCAAAGAAGTAAAAAAAGTGATTGAAAACAAAGAAGTTGATGCGCCACAGAGAGCGGCGGAAGCAATGGGAAAATTAGAACTATCAATCCAGACTGCCAACGGAGTGATTAAGGAGGTGGTGGAAACCGAGCCGGAAAAAATTGTTGAAGTGGTGAAAGGCATGCAGGAAACGGCAAAGGACATCAATCAAACTTTGACTGACGCGGCGGAGCAGGGCGGTAAAGAAGTGGATGTTGCCGGCACAAAACAAATTGTAAAAGACAGCAGTTTAGATATTGTGCAAACAGTGGTGCAAAAAAATCAAGATGATAGCGGAGTTGTTTCTGATGAAGATGCTAAAACAATTGTTAAAACGCAAATTGATGTGGCCATGCAAGACACCGGTGATATGAAAAGCAAGGCGGAGGATGCGGTAAAAGTGCTTGAAGCAACCCCGGTAACTTCCAACAATTTGCCTTCCGATGTTGTGGTCAGTGTTTCTTCAACGATTTTGATTTCAACCTCTTCAATTCAAATTTCCGTTAGTTCTACCACGCCGGTTGTCTTACCTACTTCCACAATTAAAGACGTATTAGGCGATGTTAACAAGCAAGCTATCGCGCAAGGACAGGAAAGCCAGAAAACATTAGAAGAAGCTAAAGTTTTAGTTGAAGGCAATCATTTATTGGAAGCCATAGGCAAAGTAAAAAATGCGACTCAGGCCGCTGAACAGGCGGAGAGAACAGTGGTTGAGGTTAAGAAAGTCGTTGACGCGGTGAATAGTGGTGTTTTGAATAGCCCACCTGTTTCCACAACGACTACAATTATAACAGAGACTAAGAAGTAAATTATTAACAACGCCCCAGATTGTGTGGTAAACCTCGCGAGGGATTAGTGGTTCTGATAAATTAGATAAATCAGAACTGGTGATTCCCCGCGAGGGGGAAATTATTTAGCCATACAGTTGGCCCCGACGTACGTCGGGGAAAAGGGCAGTGTCTATCAAATAGGTCGAGGCTCGCAAGAGTCGATAGATACATTTAACCAAATTGCTTATTTCGTTGATCCCGATGTCCGGAATTGGAAGCCGGCGACCTGTTTAAGGTTCCTGGCGATTCCGCCGTTTTTTATGTCAACGCTGACATGGAAAAGATGTATTTCTTCAATTCCGAGGTTTATCATACTTGGTATGATGACTTTTCCGGCGTTGTAGAGATCGCCCCGACTTGTACCGATGCTTATCCAGATGCCAAAGGCGTGAGTTATTTACCAGGTTCAGTATTGGTAAAAACAACCATTTCCCCAAGCGTATATGTTGTTGAACCAAACAACAAACTGGAAAAATTAGCTGATGAAAATGCGGCTAAAGCGTTATATGGTACAGATTGGGCAAAAAAAGTACGCGATGTTCCTTCTATCTTTTTCTTGACTTTCACAAAAGAAACCACATCCTTGGACGGCACTAAACCGCACGAAGGCATGTTGGTGAAGAAGGGTACAGTTACTTACAAAGTAGATGGTGGCGCGCTTAAAACAATTGACGGCACATTGCCGGCTTTTGTGGCAAAGTATGTCCAATCTCCAGCGGCGAGTGTCGTTGATGCTTTGG
>JACRPD010000002.1 GCA_016214105.1 Candidatus Magasanikiibacteriota bacterium | reverse complement strand
ATGGAGATTCCATCGTCTTTAATGGCCGAGAGGATTTTGGCCCGGATTTCGGGCGTAATGGGATTGGACATATGCCATATATATTAATATTAAAACACAGCGCTGGTCAAACGCTGTGTCTATTATATGGGGTACACATCAGTCGTATATTTCTGCGCGATTCGAACGGCAACCAGTACATCGCTTACCTCAATCGGAACGGCGATCGCTGGTACATCAACTTCAATCGGCTCGACAACGACTGGAACGGCAACGATCGTTTCGCGTGCAGCCAGTTTCTTCATGCTCCCGTCTTTATGGCGGGAGTCTCGTTGAACAATTTATCTTCTCGTTTGGCGTATTTGGCGGTAGAAGTAATTTCCAAAAGTTCAATAAATAAATTATCTATTTTAACGCCCATTGTGTAGCGCGACAGACGTGGCAGATGCGGCAAAAAAGTATGCCACAGCAAATAACACTCTTTGAACAACGACAAAATCGGTATTTCGGCAACACCGTCGGGGGGGGGGGCTTAATAGTTCTAAATTCGCCAGAAAGATTCATTTGGTTCATAGTTACGAGTATATTATTTCATTAAAAAATTTATGTTTAGCGTGGGAAGATTTTATTCTTGGCAAGAAAAAGAAATAGGATGTTATTGAATTTGGCCACAAGCTGATGGACAACATTGTAGCACTTCATGGCGATTTAGCAAGTCATACTTATCGTCACGGCGGTTACGAAAGTTTTTTCGTCAACGATCCGAAACGACGGCACATTCACAAAGCCAGCGTCCGAGATCGTCTTTTACACCACGCCATTTATCGGATTTTGTATCCTTTTTTGATAAAATATTTATCCCCGATTCATTTTCCTGTCGGGACGGTAAAGGCCCGCACAAAGCGTTAAACAGATTTAGAGAAATGTTTTATCAAGTCAGTAAAAACAACCACCGCACCTGTTGGGTTTTGAAGTGTGATATTAAAAAGTTTTTTGATAACATCAACCATGGTATTCTCGTTAACATTTTGAGACAATATATTCCGAATAATAACATTATTTCGCTATTGCAAGAGGTGATTGAGAGTTTTTCAAACCGCAATGACAGGTGCGGACTACCTCTTGGCAACCTAACCTCGCAGCTTTTTGCCAACGTTTACATGAATGTGTTTGATCAATTCGTAAAACACAAACTAAAAGCAAGGTATTACATTCGTTACGCCGACGATTTTGTGTTTTTGTCCCATAACAGAGAACATTTAAAAAACTTAATACCGGAGATTCAAAAATTTTTGTTAGAAAAATTAAAACTTAACTTACATCCCAATAAAGTATTTTTACAGACCGTTGCTTCGGGAATAGATTTTCTCGGTTGGAAGCATTTTGTCGATCATCGCGTACTTCGAGAGACAACAAGAAGGCAATAGCATAAAAATCAAAGATGAGCTGCTGGGCGAGTATTGGTTGTGGAAATAATTGACATTTACAGTCTAACTGATAAAATAGTCTTCATAAGGGACTATTTTATCCAGCACTTTTCTGCTGGGTTTAATACCCCGCAGGAAGGTGCTGAATTTATTTATTTTAATTATCAGCTATGTTGACGATAAAACAAATCTTTGACTTGGGGCTAAAAATGGCAATCGCGGCTGACCCGCGCGGAAAGAAAGGCGTGGATAAGTATTTGGCGCGCGTTAAAAAGGAATATGGAGAGATGAAGCCGAAAGACAAAGTGTATTTTGAAAAAGATCGGTTAGCCAATCCTTACGCGGACAGCCGTTTGCATGTTGGCAGCGAGCAAACAAAAGTCAAAAGAGTTCTCGCCGGCATTGATATCGGGTCTGGCGAGGTTTTGCTGGCTTCCCAGTTGAACGAGCGCGGCAAGCCGATTGATTTAATCATCGGCCATCATCCTTTGGGGCGTGGTTTGGCTGGTTTGCATAGCGTAATGGATATTCAAGTGGCAGTATTTGAGAACTTAGGCATGCCGGTTCATATCGCGGAAAAGTTGATGGAGGAAAGAACCAAAGAAGTGGCGCGAAGCGTTCATCCCGCCAATCATTATCAAGTCATTGATTTGGCCAAAGCGTTAAAAGTAAATTTGATGAATACCCACACGATAACCGATAACTTGGTTAAAAAATTTGTCCGCGATTATGTCGCGAAGAGTAAACCGGATACGGTTGGCGATTTATTGGATGTTTTACTAGAGATTCCGGAATATCAGGAAGCCAAACGCCGCGGCGCCGGACCGAAACTTTTCGCCGGCGATCCAAGCCATCGCGTGGGCAAGTTTGTGGTGGAAATGACCGGCGGTACGAATCCCGCGAGCAAAATATATGAAGAAGTATCGCGCGCAGGCATCAGTACTACCATCGGCATGCATATGCGCGACGATTCGCGCGATAAAGCCAGCGAGCATCACATGAATGTCGTCATCGCCGGCCACATGTCTTCCGACTCGCTGGGCATGAATTTGTTTTTGGATGAATTGGAAAAGAAGGGGATTGATATCGTGCCATGCAGCGGGTTGACAAGAGTGAGTAGGGCGAAAAAGGCGGCGAAGCCGTAAGACATAAGGCGTAAGCCATAGGTTTATAAGTGTGTAGTTTATATAAAAAAGGCGGACGCAAGTCCGTCTTTTTCTTTTGTTTTAGCTATGGTATAATATCCTTACTTGATTTAAGTATTTTTTGTTATATGTCAGACACCACAATCAAAAAAATTTTTGCCCGCGAGATTCTTGATTCGCGAGGAAATCCGACGGTGGAAGCGACAGTGTTTTTAAGCGATGGTTCAAGCGGAACCGCGGCCGTGCCGTCGGGCGCGTCAACCGGCGCGCACGAAGCTTTGGAATTGCGCGACGGGTCGCCGAAACGATATGGCGGCAAGGGCGTGTTAAGAGCGGTAAAAAATGTGAATACTTTGATTGCCAATCATTTGCACGGCAATGACGCTTTGAACCAGCGCCGGATAGATAAAATGATGCTGGATTTAGACGGCACGGAAAATAAAAGCAAGCTTGGCGCGAACGCGATTTTGGCGGTTTCAATGGCGGTTTGCCGGGCCGCGGCCGTTTCTTGCGGTTTGCCTTTGTATAAATGTTTAAGAAAAACTTTTGTTCTGCCGGAAAAAGGCTGGCGGATGCCGATTCCAACCATGAATATTTTAAACGGCGGGCGGCATGCGGATAATAATTTGTCCATTCAAGAATTTATGATTATCCCGCTTAATAAACAATTTAGCGAACGGATAAGAATGGGCTCGCAGATTTTTCATTCTCTGTCGGCGATTTTGAGCCAGAAAGGGTATTCCACCGGCGTTGGCGACGAGGGCGGATTCGCGCCGGACTTGTTGAATAACGAAAGAGCGATTCAGCTCATTATGCAAGCGATAAAAGCGGCCGGTTTTACGCCCGGCAAGCAAGTGTTTGTCGGGTTGGATGTGGCGGCATCGGAATTTTACCGCCACGGCCGATATTATTTTGAAAGCAAAAAACAAGGCTATACTGCCGAAAAAATGACGCGGATTTTAGATGGCTGGGTAAAAAAATATCCGTTGTTGTCAATTGAAGACGGTTTAGCCGAAGATGATTGGAATAATTGGAAAACACTGACGCGTCAACTGGGCCGGCGCGTCACTTTAGTCGGCGATGATTTGTTTGTTACGGATGTTAGGCGATTGCAAAAAGGGATTAACGAAAAAGTCGCTAACGCGATTTTGATTAAATTAAATCAGATTGGCTCGGTGTCGGAAACAATTGACGCGATTTACTTGGCCAAGAAAAATAATTACAAAATCTCCATTTCTCATCGTTCCGGCGAGACCGCGGACACTTTCATCGCTGATTTGTCAGTCGCGGTCAATTCCGATTTCATCAAAAGCGGTTCCCTATCTCGTTCCGAAAGAGTGGAGAAGTATAATCGGTTGATGAAAATAGAGAGTGAGATTAATTAGCAATTAACAATTGGCAATGAGCAATGAAATAAAAACAGTTAGAAAATGTTCATTGTGCCGGCAAGCTGGTCATACCAAGAAAAATTGTTCGGCAAAAAACACGAGTAAAAAGTTCGTGTTGGTTGGGATTCAGCAAACGCATCAAAAATCGCCGCATGTTATTAATCTAAAAAATAATAAGCCGGAGCCAATTTGGAATAGCGTAAAAGTATTTAGCGAGAAGAAAGTTGAACCGGTAAGGCGGGAAGTGGTGGATTTGGCGGCGATGGTGCGGGACCGCCGAGCATGTAACATGGAACATGTAACATGGAACATACGATTTTTATCTCACTTTGGCAAGTTTAAAGTAGTTTCTGTCTTTTATCTCCCATCTCTTATCTCCCATCTCTTATCTCCCATCTTCCATTTAGTCAAACGTTGGTTTATTGGCGTAAAGAACGATTTGTCGGATAGCGTTAATGAAATTAGAGATAGAATTGCGTCAGTATTTACTTTCAAAAAGTTTGCTTATAGCGTCATAGCGGTCGCGCTTTTAGCCGCGTTGCCTTTCCCCGCCGTCGGTTATTATTCCAGCGTGAAAGACACCAGCGCGCGAGTGGTGGAGGCGAGCACAAACGCGTTTTTGTCTTTGCAATCATCAACTGTCGCGGCGATGAACGCTGATTTGGGGCAAGCTGAATATGACTTGAACGCGGCTCTGGAATCTTTTCAAGCCGCTGATTTGATTTTAGACAAAGAACACCGCGCTTTGCAATATGTGGCGAGCGTATTGCCAATTATCGGTCGGCAAGTTAAAAGCCGCCAGCATTTGTTGGTCGCCGGACATCATTTGGCTTTGGGCAATACATATTTAGTAAAAGGAATTGAAGAAATTAATAAACAAAATCAACTATCATTAGGTGATAAAATCGGACTTTTAGCCGACTATCTCCGTTCCGCCGCGCCGCAATATGAAGAAGCGTTAACGGAATTGAGCGGCGTCTCTTCGGAGGTCGTACCCGCGGAGTATCAAAAATCATTCGTTGATTTTAAACTGCTTTTTGCCGCTTTTGTTAATGATCTGCGGGATTTAATCGGCCTCGCGGACGCGCTGGAAGCCGGTTTCGGCCATGATCAGTTGAGGCGCTATCTGCTGGTGTTTCAAAATAATGATGAATTGCGGCCTACCGGCGGATTTATGGGCAGTTTCGCGCTGTTGGATGTGCAAAAAGGCAAGATTGTCAACTTAGATATTCCCGGCGGCGGCACTTATGACCTGCAAGGCCAGTTAGACGAATATGTAAAACCGCCGTTGCCGTTGCAATTATTAACCAAGCGTTGGGAGTTTCAAGACGCGAATTGGTTTTCGGATTTTCCGACCGCGGCGCGGAAGATTGAATGGTTTTATCAGCACGGCCGCGGCGTCACGGTTGACGGCGTGATCGCGATAAATGCCACAGTTCTGGAACGTTTGTTATCAGTGCTCGGGCCGGTGCAAAGCGCGGATAAAAATTTAGTTATCGCCAGCTCTGACGCGGTGGAGAAATTACAGCGACAAATTGAATTTGATTACAATAAAAATGAAAACAAACCGAAAGAAGTTTTGTCGGAATTAGCGCCGCAGATTTTAGCCGGATTCGGCAAGTTGGACACCGTTGGCGTGATGCGATTAGTCAGCGAACTGGAAGATGCTTTGCAAAAAAAAGAAATTCAATTATATTTTAATGATAACTCAACGCAGGCCAAGATGGTTGAGTTTGGTTGGGCAGGCGGAATCAGTCCGGTCGCGGCCACCCAAGACTATTTGTCAGTGGTTAATGCCAATATCCACGGCCAAAAGTCAGACGCTAAAATCAAACAATCAATTGAACATCAAGCTGTGGTTCAAGCCGACGGTTCTATCATAGACACGGTATTTGTGCGCCGTACACATACCGGTGTTGTTGGCGTGCCGCTTTATGGCGTGAACAGTGTTGATTATTTGCGAATTTACGTTCCAGAAGGTTCGGAATTGTTAGAGGCGGGCGGTTTTACCTTTCCGCCCGAAGATGTCTTTCAAGTGCCTGAAGATTGGTACAAAGATGATGTTGATTTGGCAAAACAGGAAAAAGAAGTCGGCATCCATCCGCAGAGCGGAACGCGGATTACCAATGAGTTTGGCAAGACTGCTTTCGGCAACTGGATGATGGTGGCGCCGGGCAACACCGCGACCGCGTATTTTGTTTATCGCCTGCCATTTAAAGCAGGTTCTCGCTACAGTTTGCTGGCGCAAAAACAATCCGGTATAGACAGCGATTTTACCACCCAAGTGATTTATCCGGATGGCTGGTCGCCGGTGTGGTCAGCTGACGATGGCATGCAATTGGCAGCTAATGGAGCGGCATATTCAGGCGTCTTAGATGAGGATAAGGTGGTGGGGGTGGTGATGGGGAGATAAATTTTCAATTTTTCTTTTCTAGTCGTTGAGACCTCACCCTGCCCCTCTCCTACGAGGAGAGGGGACTATTAAACATCTATTTTATATATAATATTCTCTATGGTTAACAAAAGAAAAGCAGGCGAACCCCAATTCACTAAAATTGATCTAGAACCAACGGTTGACTTGCCAAAGGTTCGGCGGAAGAAAGTTGTTGTTAAATCAGAAAAAGAGCCAATGCCGATTTTAGCGAAAAAAGAAGAAAAAAAAATCAATCGCGAATTGCGCGAGATTTATGAAAATGATGACGGGAGCATGCCTGATATGTCAGATTTCAAAACAAAAAAACGCGGACGGTTTTCCGCCTTTATCACTCTGCTAGTCGCCTGCGTCTTTTTAGCCGCGGTGGCTTGGTTGGGATTTTTTGTATTTCAACCGTCTTCAGGGTTTAAAGAGAAAGATGTCGTCTTGTCAGTCGCCGGCGAGGAAGCGATTACTTACGGGCAGGAAATAAATTATCGTATCCGCTATCGCAACAATCAAAGCGCGTCTTTGTCTAAAGTTGTTTTGCAAGTCCGCTATCCGGAAGGTTTTGTTTTTACGGACAGTAGCCGCGCGTCGTCCAATGAAAAGAAAGATGAATGGGATTTGGGGGCGCTTAACAAACAAGACAGCGGGTATATAGACATAAGAGGAAAATTATACGGCAGTTTGGGCGGCAAACAATCATTGCGCGCGTTTTTGAATTACACGCCGGCGAATTTCAGCTCGGAATTTCAGGCTGTGGCCGCGTTTAACACAGAAATAAAAGAAACGCCGTTAGCCATGACGGTTTTCGGTCCGACTGAAGCCAGCGCAGGGTCGGAAGTAGAATTTAAAATTGAGCTGGAAAAAAATATTGAAACTGATTTACCTAATTTGTTTTTGGCGATAGAGCCTGCCGGCGGTTTCAATAAAACTACCAGCACATTGAGCAGTTTGCCTGACGACCAGTACCGCTGGGATTTATCCGGCTGGCAAGAGGGGCAAATTTTAGTGCGCGGAAAATTTAATCCGGCGGTCGGCGAGGAAACCGCGGAGATGTTATTTAAACTTTTAGGCGAGAAACCCGGTTCAAACGCAGTCGAGCCATACGTGGTTTATGAGACCAAAGCGCTGGTGAAAATGTTGAAAACCGATTTATCGGCCAGTTTGGCAATCAACGGCGCGATGGACAATTTGTCGGTTCAGCCCGGAGAAAATTTGAACGCCAGTTTAATAATAAAAAATGGCGGACAATCGGCGATTAAAAATTTGCGGATAAAACTTGTTTATGAGACCCCGTCTTTTGATGGCAAAAGTTTATTGGATTGGAAAAAGATAGATGACGCGCACGATGGCGCGATCACCGGAGAGCAGATTAATGATCAAACCCGGCGCGGAGCAATCACTTGGACTGATAAACAACTGTCGAGCCTTAAACAATTAGATTCAGGCAAAGAAGTTTTGCTGGATTTGAAGATTCCACTTAAAGACGCGGCGGATTTAGACCTGACTAAGTTTGTCGGGTATACAATCACGGCAATGATGGAAGTTAGGTATCAAGACGGGGCGGAAGCTAAAACTATTTCCGGGAATAAAATAAATTTAACTGTTAATTCGGATTTACGTCTTACAGTTTCCGACACAGTGGTTGAAGACGCACAAGGTGTTAGGGGCCAAGCAATGCATTCAGTTAGCTGGGTCTTAAATAATACTTTTCACGATCTAAAGAATATTGAATTGCGGGCGGATATTTATAACATAGATTGGCTACCGGAAGCAGCGCAAGTCGTGCCGGCCGGCAAGTTTGAATGGGATAAAGGGAACACGGAAGTGGTTTGGAAAATAGAAACTATGCCGACCAGCGTTGATGTTTTAGCTCTGCAATTCGGCTTGGTGTTAAAAAATAAAAATCCATCACAAACAAACCTTACTTCCAAAGTGAAAATCACCGCCGAAGATACTGTTACCGGCCAGCAGATTATTTTGTCGGGTGATGAGGTGTTGTTGAATTAAGGTGGTCGTGTTATTATATAAATAGATTAATATTTAAAAGAGAGTATATGGAATTTATTATTCTTATAGTCGTGGTTGGGATTTTTGGTTTCGTCTTTAATCTTCATGGCCGGGTGAAAAAATTGGAGGAAGTTGTCCAAACTGGAGCAGTCAAACATTTGCCTGAACCAAACCGGCAACGCCAACAAAAAACATTTGAAGCGCCTGTTCCAGCTGTTGCCAGTCAGCCGTCTAATCGGACGGCGGCATTATCCGCGCAGACGGAAATGGTGTCGTCGGATAAACTTGTTAAATGGCTGAAAGAAGATTGGCTGTTAAAGCTCGGTGCCTTACTTTTACTTATCGGATTCGGCTGGCTTGCTACTTACGCGTTTCTTAACAATTGGATCGGACCAATGGGTCGTATTGTCATCGGCGTTGTTGCCGGTGCTTTATTTTTGGCGCTCGGCTGGTGGCGAATCAATGAGTTTGTCAATCAGGGCGGCATCTTTCTTGTTCTTGGCTCCACAACTATTTTGTTAACCACATTCGCCGCAAGGTCTATGTATGGTTTTTTTTCGCCACTTTCCGCTCTTATTGTGATGTTTTTAAGCACAGCGTTTGTCGCGCTGGCCAGCGTTAAATATAAAAATCAATCTTTAGCTTTTATAAGTTTGGCGCTTGCCGGCATAGCGCCGCTTCTGACAAAAGCTCTAGTCACAGACTATGTTGGTCTTTTTTCTTACTTGTTTGTTGTGATACTCGGCGCGATTTGGATTGTCGCTCTGACCGGGAAACGCGAACTTATTTTGGCGGCGCTTTTACTTGTCGCGTTATATAGTTTGCCACACCTCTTCTTTTTGCCCTTCAGTGACAAAGGGGCACTGCTTTTGTTTGCCTACGCGTTTGCTGCGGTATTTTTTTTAACTCACACCGCGGGCATTTTAAGGCTGAAAGGCAAAGAAGCCACACCGGATTTGATCACAGCGGCCGGCAACGGATTATTTTTGCTCGTTTGGATTATGACCGCGGCGCCGGATGAATGGAAAAGTTTGATAATTTCCGCGTGGATGATTGTGTTCGCGGCAGGATCCTTTTTGATATTTAGAATAACAAAAAGAAAGGAATCGTTTTATGTATATGCCGGGGTCGGCGTTGCCATGCTGGCTGCGGCGACTTCAGCTGAACTGAAAGGCGCGACGCTTACTATTGCCTACGCTGTTGAGAGCGGTCTAATCTCTCTCATCACATATCTGGTTTTACGTGACATCAAGATTGCGGAACTGGCTAGTTTGCTTTTATTAGGGCCGATTATTTTATCTTTTGGGAGCATAACATCTTACGCGTGGGAATCCGGCGTTATTCAGAAGGATTTTTTTGTACTCCTCATTTTAGGGTTGATACTTTTCGGATTGGGTCTATTTTTCTCGCGTTATACCAGCGGAAATAAAGACAAAGAATCACAGCAACATATCGCGGCGTTGTTTGTCCTCGGCTCAGCTTATATCTATACGCTTTTGTGGCTCTCTTTGCGTTCAATGTTTTATGGGTATACCGCAGTCATGGCTTCTTTGCTTGTGTACACCATAATCGGCTTGATAACATATTTCTATGGGCTTACGAACGGAAGGAAGGGGCTGCGTCTTTATGGCGGCGCGTTGCTCGGATTTGTTGTTGGCAGATTGCTTTTGGTTGATGTGTGGATGATGGAGTTATCAGGGCGTATTATGACTTTTTTTATAGTCGGTGCGTTACTAATAAGCACTGCGTTTTTGGGGAAGAAAAAACAAGGTTCAAATTTACTTAGTAAGAATTAAAAAGTATGAAACTAAAGGTATTATTTTTATCAATCATCGCTTTCGGCTTTGCCTCGTCGGCAAGCGCGCAAGGTTTGTCGCCAAGCTCAATTTCTTCAATAACCGGCGCTTATCGTTTTTATAAAAATATCAGCAATATTTCAATAACCGTGCCGACAGTGGTTGAGGTTCCTTTTACTAATGAATTTATGGAACGGTTTAATTTTGCGGTTTTAGATGAGGTGGTTAATTTGTTTGAACCGCATTTTTTGAAACAAGAAACACGAGTGGATGAAATACCGGTGTCAGTCAGCGCGAATTCCGGTGCTGAAAACTATAATTTGATGAACGACAATGACACGCAGACCTATGCCGATTTTCCTTTGCCTGATGACGGACAGGGGGTTGTTCAAATTACGCTAAACAGTGTAAAACCGATTGTTTCATCCGCTGTTACCACCATTCTTGACGACAATGTCGCTCTGCCGAATTTAGTGGAAATCCGCGCGTTAGTTGGCGGTCAGGATAAAATTGTCGTGGCTAATCAAAAAATGGAACAGCAAACGGTAAATTTTCCCAAAACAACATCAAACAAGTGGACGATTAAACTCACTTTCGGCCAACCATTGCGCATCAGCGAGTTGCGCTTGTATCAAAATAATGCCGTTAAAACAAATTCCCGCGCCATACGCTTTTTGGCTCAACCAAATCATTCGTATCGAGTTTACTTTGACCCAGACAGGACTGTATCGTCTCCGGTTGGAGAAGCTGGTAATCTGGCTTCCGAGGAAGACGTTCTCATCGTTCCCGCCACTCAACGTATAATTAATTCTGATTATATTATCTCGGATATTGATGATGATAGAATTCCTGATATTCGCGATAATTGCGTGTATGCCGCCAACTTTGACCAGCAGGATGTTAATAAAAACGGAAGAGGAGATGTGTGTGATGATTTTGATAAAGATGGAATAACCAACGCCGAAGACAATTGCCCGGACAATCCCAACTGGAGTCAATCTGATGAAGATAGTGATGGCATTGGCGATATCTGCGATGAAGAAGAAAGCAGGATGACGGAACGCTATACATGGATACCATGGCTCGGCATTGGTTTCGCCGCAATAGTGCTAGTTGTTTTATTGGTTTTGACGGCGAGGACGACTCGCGTTAAGAATTGATGCAGATTATTTTGTCAGGAGATTAGGTGTTGTTGAATTAAGCTATTTCGCGTTATTGATAATGTTTTGAATGATTTGATCAATTTCTTTCGGTCGCTCGCCAAAATCGGCTTGCGGAAAAAATTGCGGCAGAACAATCGGTCGCATGCCGGAAATAAAAGTTTGTCCGTCTTTAACATACACATTGATTTTGCAGGGCAGACAAAGACCAATTTTAATATCCTTATTCAAAAATTCATTGGCAAACTTTGCGTTGCAAAATTCAATAATTTTAAACGGATCTCTGGTAAAACCCTTCTCACCAAGAGTTTTTTGTACATCGTGAATATACAAAACCCGCATGCCAGCTTTGGCGATTTCGTCTTGCACGCCCTGAACCGCCTCGTCAAAAGTTTTTGTTGTAGTTGTGGTGTAATCAAATTCCATAAATTTTTGTTAAAATGTTAAAATTTTATCGCTTTTTAATAAGTCCTCTGTTGAAACGCTCAACACCTTGGCAAATTTTCTGAAAGTCAAATACGTGGTGCACCACCCCGCGGCTCCGTGCTGACGCACAGGCGGAGCCGCTCCCACCCTTCTCCCGCCTTCGGCGGGAAGCAGGCGGGCAAAAATTCCCTCCCCCAGACCCCATTCCTTTTTGCCCGCCTGCTGGCTAGGCCGTTTTTTGGCGGCGGCGGGGCTATTTTTTTGAGGACAGAAAGAAGGAAAAGAGATGTGCTTGCCCCACCCTCCCGTGCGCGCACATTTGCTCCCTCTAAAATTGAATCCACAGGTGGCTTGACAAGCTATTGACACCTTTGTTATACTTGTGCTATCGTTTTAATACGTTAAAACAATGCTATGGAAAAACAATTAACTACAAAGCAGGCAACAGAGCTATTTGAAGCAATTTTATCGCTCAAATCGACCAAAGAATGCAAAGCATTCTTGCGAGATGTTTGTACTCTATCTGAAATTGAAGCAATGATAGAGCGTTTTCAAGTTGCCAAAATGGTAAAAGATAATGTTCCCTATCGGGAAATCAGTAAAAAAACCGGTTCAAGCACTGCCACCGTCACCCGTGTGGCCCATTGGCTCCATCATGGAATGGGTGGCTATGATCTTGTGCTTGACCGCATGAAATAAGGTAAATCAAGCACTTGAGATTTTAGCCACCCGTTCAGATGAACGGGTTTTTTAATTTATCAACTTACCAATAACTATTATGAACAAGATTCAACCAACAATTCTTAAAGGGACTCGCGATTTTCTTCCGCAGGAGATGATGCGGCGGAATGTTGTGATGGAAATTATCCGCAAGACGTTTGAACAGTTCGGATATTCTCCAATTGAAACGCCGATTATTTGTCCAGCCGAAACAATTCTAGGTAAATACGGCGAGGAAGGAGATCGTCTAACCTATTCATT
>JACRPD010000064.1 GCA_016214105.1 Candidatus Magasanikiibacteriota bacterium | reverse complement strand
ACCCGGGTGGAGGGGGAGGCGGGGTGACTATTTCCCACTGGCCGGAATTTCCAGTCGGATTAGCCGCTTCAACTCATTACACGGGCGCGACTGCCGCCGGCACCAACATTACCGGTTCTTTCCATGTCGCTCCGCTGTTGCTTGATCAAGCTCTCGCTTTCACTCGTATCAATATGATCGGTTCGCTCATTACAACTATCGCTGGCACAGGGTCAGCGTCAGTGGCGCACATGCTCGGTATCTACACGCTCAATGGCGGCACGGCGCTTTCTCTCTCCACTTCATATATGTTCCAGCAAATGATGAGTCAGAGCAGTGTTACCGCGAGAACTGTCACTTGGCATTGGGGAACAAACAGTACCGCCAACAGCTCCTCAACCAGTGGAAACTTATCCGCGGTAATGTCTGGAGTTCGCGCCATCCCCTTGTTTATGAGCGCGGGCGGCAATACTTTTTCTGCCGGGCAGTATTGGATCGCGTACGCGCAGACGAATGTTACCGGTGGTTCAAACATTGTGTCCGCCAATTCCATAATGAATATTTCTCAATCACAGACAGCGCTTGCCGGTCAGTTGGGCTCGGCAATTTCTTCTGCCCCCTTCCCGCTCATGGGTATATTTTCCTCAACGACGGTTTTAGGCGATCTTACCAGCCCGTTTATGCCGTCTTCAGTCAACACAACAGCTCTCACCAATACTGGCGGTTCAAGCCAATGGAGATGGCCGTATGTCAATTTCTTGGGCAAATAATAAATTAATACAGAAATTTTTTACAAATGAAAATTGTTTACTGCGTAGCTCAGTGCAATGAAATTTCAGGGGGTATAAAAATTATTTTTGAGCACGTGAATCATCTTGCATTACGGGGTCATGCCGTTGAAATTTGGACGCTTGATCCGCTTATCACTATCCCGCCATTTCCGATAAAAGTTCCGATAAGATATATACCAAATGAATATGATTTTGCTGGACAAAAAGTTTTAACTTTACGATTGCAAGATGTGGGAGCCGATGAGCCGGACATTTTTATAGCGGGAAGCTATCCTGCCGCGTATGGATATAAAAGCGTCCCTCATGCCAAATCATTTTGGTATCTTCAGCACGATGAAGCAATTGCTTATGCTAACGAAGCATGGGTACGGAATTATATTGAGGCATTTACATTGCCGATTACTTTTTTATGCAATTCTCACTGGACACAAGAGGTTTTGAAAAATAAATATGGCGTTGAAGCGGTACATATCCCATATGGCATAGATCGAAATCTATTTTATCATTCAGAAAAATTACAGTCAGATAAAGAACACTTTTCAATTCTTTTTGTATATGATCCTCAAAAATGGAAAGGGGCGGAAGATTTTTTTAACGCGTTAGATATTGTTAGTCATCAGTATCCGAAAATAAAAATATTCGCTATTTCCAAAATTACCCCCAATAGAATATCTATTAATAAATTGTCAATTAACTTTTTTATCCGTCCGGAACAAAAAGATTTGGCGCGCATTTATTCCTTGGCTACCGTATTTGTTTCCAGCTCTTGGGCGGAAGGATTCGGTCTTCCCGGTCTTGAAGCTATGGCATGCGGCGTGCCGGTCGTTACGACCGATTCCGGCGGCGTGCGGGATTACGCTATTCCCGAAGAGACAGCAATTGTTGTTCCTCCCCAAAATTCCCGAGCTTTGGCCGATGCAATTATTAGAGTGCTCAATGACGAGCCATTGCGTAGGAAACTCATCAAAAACGGCCTCGCGAAGGTGGCGGAATTTGATTGGGAGAGGAGTATTGATATATTAGAGGGGGTGTTCAAAATAGAGTAAGGGGACAGCCGCCATTGTTTTGTTTTTTTGTGCGGTATAATTTATGCCACGCAAAAAATTTCGTATCTATCTTGCCGAAAAAAAGTGATGGTGATTAATTGACCGTCATCCGCGAATTTGTTAATATACAAATATGACAACAGCTCAAATAAATACTATTTTGAACAAAGTAATAAAAACGCAAAAAATCGGCAAAATGCCGGTGGTGGTTTTGCCTCTGCCGGTATGGGAAGAGATACAGAATCGGTTGGAAGACATGGAGATGACGCAATCTGATTCTTTTAGAAAAAAAATTGCCAAAGCGCGCTCGGAGAAAAAATTTTATTCTCTTGCTCAGGTAAAAAAAATGCTCGCTATTTAATTATGGATTATGTTTTTAAACCGAGCGTCATTAGAGACTTGAAAAAACTCCAAAAATTAATTCAAGCTAGAGTTATTAAGAAACTTGATTTTTTTATCGACTCTGAAGATCCTCTTTCTTTTGCCGAGCGTTTGAATGATGTGGCTCTTGGTGAATTTCGTTTTCGCATTGGCGATTATCGCGTTATTTTTAATGTTGAGCAACAAGATATTATTATTCTTGCGATAGGTCATCGCAAAAACATTTATAAGTAGAAAATGAACACAAAAAAGTTATTTATAATTATTATTTTGCTGGTTGTCGTCGCTATCGTCGGTGATCTTTTTTAGATCTACTACTACTACTACTACTGATGCGCCGTCTATAAACAACACGGTTACCGCAAATCTCGGCAAGCACTTCATCATCAATTTCAAACCGCTCAAAACGGAATTGGAAAAAATCCAGAAAAGCTATCCGCAAAAGACTTATATTTATTTTTCGTATCTCAACAGCGGTTCATGGGTGGGCTTGAACGAGCGTGATGAATTCGCCGCCGCAAGCACTTTGAAAGTGCCGCTTGCGATGGCGCTTATGAAAGCCGTGGAAGAAAAGAAACTGAAGCTGTCTGATTCGTATTCACTGGAAGAACTGGATTTGAATCAATATTTTGGCGATTTGTATAAAGCTGGCGCTGATAAAGAGTTTACTGTGGAAGAATTGCTGAAAATCATGCTGGAACAGTCTGATAACACCGCCTTTAACGCTATGTTCACTATATTTCGGCGAATCGGCATTGATAACCCGCTCGGTGAAGTGTATGGATTTCTGGGATGGGAACTGGCACCGTCAATTCCGGAAATTGGTGAGACGCCTGATTATTCAAAAATTACGCTCAAAACTTTGGCCAATCTTTTTATTACGCTCTATGACGCGAAATATGTGAGCGTTGAATATTCAAATAAACTCTTGGCGTACTTGGCGAATACGCCGTTTAACGACAAAATTGACGCCGGCGTGCCGGAAGATGTGACGGTCGCGCATAAGATCGGAACGGCGACTTTGTCAGAAACATTTTCCGATTGCGGCATCGTCTACGCGCCGAATCGCAATTATCTTTTGTGCCTCGGCTCCAACGGCGGCGACGAAAAACGCGCCGCCAAATTTATGGTGGAAGTTTCCACCGCGGTGTATAAGTATGTGATAAATAATTAAGCGGGCAGAATCTAGAAAGTAGAAAATATAAATGAGTAAATAATGGGTTTGACAAAATCTAACCGCGGTATACACTATGGTTATTATGAATACAACTGTTATAAATATAAAAACAAATAAAATTTTAAAACATGACGCTCAAAAATTGGCGAAGACTTTTGGTTTGCCGTTGAGCGCCGTTGTCAATGGTTATCTCCGCGAATTCGTGCGCGAAAAACGAATAGTCTTTTCCGAGCCACCGACGCCAAATGCCAAAACCAGAAAAATTCTTGATCGCGCGATAGCAGATATTAAAGCTGGTAAAAATTTAGTCGGACCGTTTAAGCTCCCTGAAGAAATGGACAAGTTTCTTGATTCTTTGAAAAAATAAAATGCAAACGGAGCTTCATAAAAATTTTCTAAGGGCTTATATCAAACAACCACAAAAAATCCAGGAGAAATTTAAAGAGAAAAGAAATTTGTTTATTGAGGATATGTTTCATCCCATTCTCAACAATCATCATTTAAACGGAGAATATGAAGGTTGCAGAAGTATCAATATTACCGGCGACATCCGAGCTATCTTTTATGTAAGAACAGATGGCGATGTTGTTTTTATCAAAATTGGTTCGCATTCTGAATTATACGAATAAATTCAAAATTAATATGCAACCGCAAATAATTTCATACGATGCCGGACGGCACAACGCCGACCTCGCCAAATCGGCATCAAGAGTCATACAGGGCGGCTCTTGGAAAAAGCAGAGGATAGTCCTCATCATTCCGGCGGCCAACTCCATTGCAACAAAAGTGTATCTTTCACACTTAAATATGATTTTTCCGCCTAATCAGGCTGTGGTCAGGTTTGCGGCTGTCGGTATGGAAGTGGGAGAGGCGTATTCCCAGACTCTTGAGATGGTGCTCAGCCACCCCGAGCTTAGCCAGTGGGAGTATTTGTTAACTTTAGAACATGATAATATTCCGCCGCCAGACGGCGTGCTGAAACTTTTGGAGAGGATGGAAGCGCGCCCGGAGCTTTCTTGTGTCGGAGGGCTTTATTGGACTAAAGGCGAAGGTGGCGTGCCGCAGATTTGGGGAGATCCGAAGGATCCTAATTTAAATTTTCGACCACAGCCGCCGGTTTCCGGAGAATTGGTGGAATGTTGCGGGACAGGCATGGGATTTAATCTGTGGAGGATGAATATGTTTAAGGACACAGCGTTAAGAAGGCCGTG